>JAEWAA010000552.1 GCA_023391955.1 Bacillota bacterium
GCTCCAGGTAGTGATTAATCACTCCGGAAGGACCAAAGAAGGAAATGGTCATGCCGTATATAACAACCCACGACAGAAAGTGGGGCAAATAGACGATGGTTTGGGAAACCCGTTTGAAGGCGGAAAACCGGATTTCATTGAGCATAATGGACAGCAGGATGGTGAAGGGAAAATAGATGGTCAAGCTTAGTACGCTGATCAGCAGGGTATTCTTCAAGAGTAAAAAAAAGTCCGGTGTGCTGAAAAACTGGCGGAAATTCTCCAGCCCAACCCATGGGCTTTGCCATAATCCCTGAAAGGGGCTGTATTCCTTAAAAGCCAGAATCAATCCCCACATGGGAGCATAATGAAACACAATAAAATAAAGGATGCCCGGCAGCGCCAGCACATAGAACGGCCAATATTGCTTCAGCCATCGAAAGCGGATTGTTTTTTGTCTGTTTAGGATCAGTGCTCTCTCCATATCCAGGGCCTCCTATCGGTCACAGCGACACAGGGATTGGAGCTCCCTGTGCCGGTTCCCGGTTTGTTCTGTCAGTTTGGAAGGGGCTCCCCCAAAAGTAATCGGATTTCGCTACAGAGCTTGGCGTCACTTTTGGGGGGATTTTACTTATGGTCTTCGTTGTATTGATCCAGCAGCTCCTTGGTGATCTGTACACCCAAGCCGTTGGTCCAATCATCAATTGTCTTCTGGACCTCTGTCCACTGGGTTTCGCCAAGCACATATTTGGTCATGGCCGCACCCATTTTTTTGTAGCTGTCCGGATTTTTGGCCGCCGTCGGCGAGCTGTAGCTCAGGAACGGATTGACCACACCCGCCTTGCTGATGACATCAAGCGTCGCTTTTTGCTTTTTCAGAATCTCCTCATTTTTGGAGGTGGCGTACACATACGGGTCCACCTTGTTTTGAAGCACAAAGGCGCTGGGTTTATCCAAATCCGAACGTTTCTTCTGCTCCTCGTTCATAACGGCGATGCCGTTCTTGAACTCGGTGGAATGGACGCCGATAATGCCGGTTTTGGAGAAGACGTAGTTTTCCTCGGAGGCGCTGAAGTTCAGGAAGTCCACAATCTTCTGCACCTTGTCCTTCGGAACGGAGCTGGGAATGGTCCAGAGGCCATAATAGCCGCTGATCACCGCTGCGCCGCTTTTTCCGGTAGGACCTTGAAGCAAATCGATTACGGCGATATCGGCATTGGGATCTGCCTGCCTCATCTTGGCCAGATTGTCCTCGGTGTAGTCGCTGACATTACCTACGAAGGCGCCTGCCACACCGGCCTGGAACTTATTGCGCATTTGCGCCTGGCCCTTGAGCACGGGAGCATCCTTATCGATCAGCCCCTTGCTCCAGGCGTCCTTCAGCCAATCCATGTAGTTCTTGTACTCGGGAGTCTGGAAGTCTCTAACGGCTTTGCCGCCCTCCAGCTTCCAGTTTTGCGGAACCTCATAAGCAAAGGACATGGGCATGGTACCGCCGAAGGGGTTCGGGCCGCCGATTAAATCTGTTGCGTACAGGGTGAGCGGTACGGTTCTGCCTCCCCCTGCCGGGTCATTCTTCTTGAATACTTCCAGCGCCTTGGTGAATTCCTCCATCGTCTTCGGAACAGCCAAGCCGTATTTATCCAGCCAGTCCTTGCGGATAATAACATTGGCCTCGCCGCCGCCGTACAGTCCCCGCGGCCGCGGAATGCCATATATTTTGCCTTGAACCTTCACATTGCTCCATACATTCTCGTCCAGCTTGTTGATGTTGTCGGCATTCTTGAGATATGGGGTCAGATCATGGAAGGCCCCCATCTTCACCAGGCTGGTGAATTTATCGTCCTTGCCGCCGGCCATGAGCATAAGATCATAAGAATCTCCCGAGGAGATGGCTACAGACAGCTTATCCATGTAAGCTTCCGAAGGGACGAAGGTAATATCCAGCTTCACATTGCCCCGCTTCTCCATATCCTCCTTGGCTTTATTGTTGTCGGTTACAGGCGGATCGCCGAAGAGAATGGTCATTGCCTTGATGCTGGTAGGTGCTGCGCTGGCCGCAGGCGATTGCCCGGCTTGACCGGTTGCTCCCGGCTGCTGCGTGGCGGCGTTGTCTGCCGCATTATCCTTGCCGCAACCCGCCAGCACTGTGCCCATGGAAAGCGTCGCTGCCAAAACCGGCAGCCATATTTGCTTTGCTTTCATTTTCATCCCCCGTTTCGATGTAGTCACCTTTTGATGCCGTTTCGCCTTACACTTTGGATTATAGAGGATCGGTAGAAGCGTTTACATGTCGGGATTGAGGGAAAGTGTCACCTTTTTTCAGATATTTCGAAAAACGGATGCTGTTCATGTAAGCGTTGTACTATAATATAGCCATATCCCGCCGGGTGCAATTTTATTGGCTGGCAGACAAGGAGACAGCAGGTGAAATCCAACTTTTTCAGCTTTCTCAAGAAAAGCTTCTATATACGCATGATCCTGATTATGCTGGGTGTTTCGGTCATTCCTTTGGTTCTTCTATCCTGGATTTCCATCCGCGTGTCCACCGGAACTGTGGAAAATCAGGTGAATCGCCTGAACGAGCAGCTGGTCAACCAGGTGGTGGACCGGGTGGAGTTGACCATGTCCCGGTTCCGGGAGCTCAGCGACCAATATTCCCGCATCGGCTCCATTCAGACTGCGCTGGTGCCGCCGGAGGCCCTGTACTTCGAAGAGGTAACCCGCAAGAAGGAACTGATTGCGCTCTTAAGCACCGCCTCGGCGGTGATTGGCAACGTCCAGGGGCTTCAGGTGTATTCGGCCGTTACAGGAGAAGTCCTATCCTCCTATGAGGTGCCTGCCCGGCTGCAGGATTCGCCGTACCGTCCTCTGATTCAACGTTTTCTTGACGTGAAGGGGTCAAGCCTGTTTCTGGACAGGGAGGCATTGGCCCAGGAGGAGTCCCTGACCCTGCTCCGGAACGCGGTTTATTATATCAGCCGGATTCCCTCCGACCGTTTCGAGGAGATGACCGGCGCTCTGTTGATCTCCATGAACACCAACCAGTTCCAGCAGCAGATTGAGAATATCCAGCTGGGCGGCAAAGGCTCGGTTTCGCTGGTGACCCGCAACGGCCTCACCGTGGCTACCACCAGCCGGCTTCCCGCCGCGGAGGATCAGGAACGTCTGGCGCAGATTCTCGCGCATTGGCATGAGCAGAATATGCCCAACCAGTTCCAGATGGATTCCTCCATTATTTCCGTGAAGCAGACCTCCACCTATGACGGCTGGATCGTGATCTCGGAGATTCCCTCTCGTGAGCTGACCCAAAGCACGGACATTATCCGCAAAACCGTCGGTTATTTCCTGCTGTTCCTGATCGGCTTGGGTGTCATCGCCATCATTGCCTTCGGCTATCAGCTGTACCGCCCTCTCCAGGCGGTGAAGAAGCAGGTGGACGCCATCAAAAAAGGCCGCTTCGACGCCCGGGTCACCCATTTTGCCAACAATGAAATCGGCGAGCTGGGACGGATGCTCAACTCCATGGCGGTGCGTATCGAGGACCTGCTGGGGGATCTTCAGGAGTCGGAGGAGCTGAAGCGCCGCCTGGAAATCCGGGCCTTGCAGTCCCAGATTAATCCCCACTTTATGTACAACACCCTGAACACCATCCGGATGTTCGCCATGCTGAAGGATTATGAAAAGATCAACATCCTGATGGGACGGCTGGTTTCCCTCCTGCGTTATTCCATGGAAAACTACGAGCAAACCGTCCGGTTTAAGCAGGAGTTTACCTACCTGGAGGATTATGCGGAGCTGTTGAATATGCGCTACAAATGCCGGATTGTCCTCCATGCGGATGTGGAAGGGCCGCTGGAGGGACTCCTGATCCCCAAGCTCAGCCTGCAGCCGCTGATTGAGAATGCGGTGTTCCACGGCATTCTGCCGAAGAAGGTGGAGGAAGGGCAAATCTGGGTGCGGCTGTATTCCCTGCCGGCCCCCGACCATCTGGTGGTGCTGGAGGTGCAGGACAACGGCGTGGGGCTGGAGGAGCGGGAGCTGGAGCATCTGCGGATGCATCTTCTGCGGGAGGAGTCCAATGAGAATATCGGCCTGAAGAATGTATGGATGCGCCTGCGGCTCATGTTCGGCAAGTCTGCCGAGGTCCAGTTGGACAGCCGCCCCGGGGAAGGGATGACCATCCGGTTTTTGTTCCCCGCAGATACGGTTCAGGTGAAAGAGGAGGAGGATTCCGGTGAGCAAATATAAGGTGATTCTGGTGGAGGATGAGATTCCTGCCCGGATGGTCTTCCGGCAGATGATTGAAGCACGGAGCGAGCTGTTCGAGCTGGCCGGAGAGGCGGAGGATGGGCTTGACGGACTGGCGCTGGCTGAAGCCCACCATCCCCATCTGATCGTGACGGATATTACCATGCCGCGGATGACCGGGCTTGAGATGCTCCACGAGCTGGAACGAAAAGGCTTGGCTGTACCCCAAACGGTGATTCTCACCTGCCACCAGGACTTCCACTATGCCCAGCAGGCGATTCAGCTGAAGGCGGCCTCTTATCTGATCAAGGACGATTGCCTGTCCGACCCGGAGCTGTTGGTCCGCACCCTGGAGGGGCTGGCGGCAAAGGTGGATCTGCATGACCAGAACCGGGAGAAGCAGCGGCAGCTGGAGCAGAAGGTCCGCTCCAACGAGGTGGAGATCGAGCAGAATCTGTTCCTGGACATGCTGCGCAATCCGGCTGCAGAGGGGCGGTGGCTGGAGAGCCTCGAGGCCGCGGGCATTCCGGCGGAAGGGGTGCCCTTCCGGTTTCTGCTGCTGGAGCTGGACCGCGGCTCCCTGCGGTTCTCCATGGACCAGCTGGAGGAGCTGAAGCTGTGGCAGTTCGCCGGAGTCAATGTGCTGAAGGAGCTTTTGGAGGGAATGGGTCCGAACAAGGTGGTGGCGTTGGATAAGGGGCGGTTTATCGCTTTGTATGTGTCCGAGCGGGACGGGGGACTGATGCCGGAGAAGGTGGCGGACAGCTTCAACTCCTTTCTCAAAATGAACTGCATCGTGCTCCAATGCCTGTTCGAGCCGGGGTTGGCCAAGCAGCTGCCGCTGGTGAAGAAGATGGCCGGCGCCCCCTATCCGTTCTTCTACCGCAGCAGTGTTACTGTGACGGCCCGGGAGTGGGAGGAGGCCAACCGCTTCGCTCCCGTGGATGAGCAGCACGGCCGCTTCTGGATGCGGGTGGTGCGCCAGGCGCTGCTGGAGCCCCACGCGGGGGAGGCCGCTCTCGAGGGTGAGCGGGACTCTTTCCTGCGGCAGGCGGCGGAGCACCGCTGGGACCCGGAGCAGATCAAGTCCTTGTATCTGCGGGCGTTCTTGGACATCAGCCACTTCAAGCCGGAGGCTGGATCGGGGGTGGATCTGGAGGCGGAGCTGCGCAGCCGTCTGGCCTACTGCCAGACGTTCCTGGCGGTGCACAACGCCACCTTCCTGCAGTTCCACAAGCTGCAGCAGCTGCACAGCGATACGAAGAAGATCGACGCATCCATCGCCCGGCTTGTGCAGCGGATGCATGAGGATGTGGGATATCCCTTCCGCCAAGAGGAGCTGGCGGCGTCCATCAACTACAGCATCCCCTACTTCAGCAGCATGTTCAAAAAAACCACCGGCGAAAGCTTCATCCAGTACCTGACCCGCCTGCGGATCGAAAAGGCCAAGCTGCTGCTCCTGACCACGGACCAGAAAACCTTCGAAATCGCCGACGCGGTGGGCATGGAGAATTACCGTTCCTTCAACCGCTTGTTCAAGCGGGAGACGGGCATGACCCCGTCGGATTTCCGCAAGCGAATGGAGTAAAGAGCGCGCTAACGGAACTCAGCTACCGTTAGCGCCCAATTTTGCCACTTTCGGAGCTGTAACGGAACTCAGACGCCCTTAGCTACTCAAAACCATGCCTCCACCCACCGCTTTCCCCTGCTAAGAGTCGCTCAGTTCCGTTAGCGCGCCAAACAAACCAATTTTGCCTTCTAAGCGTCGCTGAGTTCCGTTAGAGCTCTGGCCGATCACCCCCTTCAGATTCCCCGTTGCCGCTTGAGGCGCCGCGGGTTATAATGACGGTATAACTGGTTGTGAAGCACACACCGCTTGGGTCCCTGTTGGGATCTGGCGGTGTTTTTGCGTTCACAGGCACAACGGGGAGAGTGGGAATATGACGGTTTTTGAGCAACAGTATACGATTTGGCTGCAGGGACAAATGGCGGCGGAGACAAATCCGCGCAGGCGTGAGCTGCTGGAGAAGGGGTTGGGGCATGGAACGGTGGAGTTTTTGCGGACCATCTGGTATCCCACGGTGAAAAACTTCGACTTCCTCTACCCGGAATGGGAGGTCCGGGATTTTCACAACGGGTACCGGTACGTGGACTTGGCCTATATGCCCGGAGGCATGAAGGGCGGCATCGAAATCCAAGGCTACGGCCCCCATGCCCGGGATCTGGATGTGCGCCGGTTCAAGGATTTGTGCTGGCGGCATTGCCTGCTGGCTCTGGATGGCTGGACGTTCCTCCCCATTGCATTCCCCTCTATCCAAGAGGAGCCCGAACGCTGCCGGCAGCTGGTGCTGGCGTTTATCGGGCGGTTTATCTCGCCGGATGCACCCGGTCAACTGGCAGCCCTCGAGGTGGAAACTCTGCGTTATGCCAGGCGTGTGATGCACCCCTTTACGGCAAGGGAGCTTGCCTCCCATCTCCGGGTAACGGAGCGGTATGCCCGGCAGCTGCTGCAGCATTTAATAGCCATGGGACTCGCGCAGATCACCAACAGCAAACAACGTTACCGGTTGTATGGTTTAACGGAACTCAGCGACGCTTACAGCCGAAATCTGCGTGTTCCAAAAAAATAACGGAACTGAGACGCCGTTAGCGGTTGAAAATGAGGCAACAGCGGTCCTCATCTCCAGCTAACGGCTTCTAGGTTCCGTTACAATTCAAAAAACGCCAAATTTGCCCTCTAAGAGTCGCTGAGTTCCGTTAGCGCGTCGGGAGGTCTGTAGAGGGACCTTAGGGACCGGCTAAGTTCCGTTAGCGAGTTCCGTTAGCGCGTCGGGAGGTCTGCGGAGGGACCGC
>JAEWAA010000603.1 GCA_023391955.1 Bacillota bacterium
GCATGAGGCCAGGCCTGAACAGCTACACCCGGCGACTCATTGCCGGAGCCGTCTATATTGACCACCCGAAGGTTTACCGGCAAGCCGTTGGTCAACCCTTCAACCCGGGCCTTTTGCACCCCGCGCTCCACCTCTGCAACAACCTCTGTCCCGTTATAAATCCGCACTTTCACAATATCGGTATCCGCAGCATCCTTCCAGGTAATCAGCGCTTCGCCGTCTCCGTTGGATACCGCGGTCTCCGTCACATCCCCGGGGGCAACCGAATCCGGCGGCAGGGCAATGGGCTCACCGGAATAGAATACGGTGATTTTGGGCCGCAGCGTTACGCTGGAATATTGGGAGGAGGCGAAGGTTCGGGTACCGTTGGAGGTGGAGGGCACATCCTCCAGCAGCACAACGCCGAAATTTTGCTCCGGATAGGCAATCCAATCCCGGGCCGCCTCCGTCACGTCAAAATGATACCACCGTCCCGGCACATAGGAGGTGACCACATGGTCCAAGGCCGTCTCCGGGCCGGTCTCCCAGCTGGGTTTCGTATTCAGGCTCACCCCTGTGATCAGCTCACCGTCCACCGTCGTGCCCACGGGATTTCCGTCAATGTTGGTGCCGCCTCCGTAACCATTCCCCTCCTCCCAAGGGCTGGTGACCCGGTGCACATCAACCGTTTTGAAGTTCTCCGACGGAGCCCGTGTCTGCGTGTGGTACAGCTCAAGAAACGCGCCTGTTATGGTCCGGACTCCCGGAATCTGCGTCAGGTCGAAACGAACCAGAGCGTACTTATCATCCGTACCCGTCCCGTTATATCGGGCCATCTCAAACTCCGGGTAGGCTCCGTTATTGTTGCCGACACCCTGCCAATGGGACATCAGACTGACATCCGCCGCCCCGTCATAGCCGTTCATCCCTTCCTGAAGCACCAGCTTGTTCCCCGGCAGGTTAGGCATGGGGCCGTCCCCGGGAATTTCCGGCGGCGCAGGCGGCGTAGGCTGCTGGACCGGCAGGCGGATTCCATTTTCGATAAACACCGTATCCGTCCCAAAATCATAATACCGCTGCTCAGGCGTACTTCCGGGCACCTGGTTCTCCCGGACAATCGTATGCGCCGCCACAGGACTGTCCAGCTTCACCTGCGTCTGCACCGTATTATGCTCCAAAACGTTATACCGGATATTCGCCTTAGGCGCCGGGAAGAAATTATATCCTCCCGATTCTATATAGAGAGACCGGACCGTATTGTCCGCAATCACATTGCCCAACGCCGCCACGGACCGGGGCGAATCAATGCGCAGCCCGCCGCCGAAGGCGATGTACGCCCGGGAGCCCGCGGAGTGTTTGATCACATTGTAATAGGACGGGTGGAAGGTGGTCAGATTCCGGTCGAAGCTGTTAATCACCGTTCCCCCGTTGCCCGCTGTAGGCGAACCTCCGGTACCCAGCTCAGAGCGGTTGTTGTCAAAAATATTGCCCAGCGCCTGCCCGTACATCCGCATATCATTGCCCTTGTTATTGGAGGCGGTGTTGTTTGTCACAATATTCTTGTAGAAGAACCGGCTGATGGCCACACGGGAGGTGGCATCCGGCACAATGGTCCAGCCCCGGTCCACGGTTACCGTATCTGCCGTGTTTCCGATGATACGGCGGTATTGGCCCAGCCCCTTGCCCTCCACAACCAGCACATACTCGTCCTTCAGCACATTGGCATCCCACTTCATACCCTTCACACTGGCAGAGGAAGCATCTGCGGCATACACATTGCCGTAGTGAAGAATTTTATTGCCGTCCCCCGTAAAATCCGTGTCCACATCCACCAGCGCGTCAAACAAGAGAATTTCCCCGTCATTGGTGGGTGTGGTTTCGTTGCCGATGTATTGGGTGTCATTGCGGGCGATATAGTTCATCGCCGTGGGTTTGAAGCTGCCCCAGCGGGGATGCAGGGTAAAGTTAAAGCCCCTGGCGCCGCCGCGTTTGCCGTTGTCATCCCGCCCGTCGATGCGGTTATCCGTAAACAGGTTTTGGTACGAATTGGCGAAGTTGGCCGGTGTCCAGGCTTTGCCCAGGAAGGTGTTGCCGGAAATCCGGCTGTTGGACATCTTGTTTAGGGTAATGGCCCCCCCGGATTCAATGATGCTGTCCAGGATCGCGATCCGGCTGAAGCCGGCGTTTCCGCCGTCTCCCCAGATGCCGCCGAACATGGATTTTTTGGCCAGACCGGGATACCAGGTCCGCAGCTCAATGTTGCGGATGGTTACATCCTGGAGGCTATCCTTCAGCACGATCCCTCTGTCCACACTGGCACTGCCTTCAATCCGCATATCCTCTATGCCAGAGCCGGAGCCTGCTATGCTGATCATCTCCGGGCCTTCTCCGTTGTCCTTGCCCCCGATGGGACCGGTGTCCAGATACTTCAGAATGGTGGCTTCCGGCCCTTCCCCCTTCAGGGTTACACCCGCCTTCAGCGTCAGCTTTTGCAGCCCCGTTTCAGGCTTAGCGCCCACAACCAAAGAACCGGAGGCTGTTCCGGTGAAAAATTCCAAATCGGCAATGTAGCCTTTTTTGCCCTCGGCCGGAACGTAGCGCAGATAGCGGTAAACACCGGGATGATTCACCGCCACCACATTCCCGTTAAAAGAAGGTTTAGCCGGGATCGTGTACAGGTCCGTATACGTTGTGCCGTCCATGGAGCCCTGGAACCGGCCCCCGATCATATCCGCATCAATCGTGGCATTGGTGGAAGGCCGCGGGAAATACCGGATGGCTGTTACCTGCCGGGCATTGCCCTCTCCCAGGTCGATGCCCACATGGCCCGAGCCTGTGCCGTTATAATCATAGAAGGTGGTGCTGTTGGAATCGAAGGCGCGGAAATATTCCCGGTCCGTCCCATAGGAGGGGGTGCCTCCGAAGAGGTCTGCCGGGATCAGCTTCACCAGTCCCGCCGCCGGGGGCATCTGCTCCTTATCCAGATGGAACAACCCTGCCGGCAGATGCACCGTCCCTCCTCCGGCAGCCGCCGCCGCATCAATGGCCGATTGGATGGCCTGTGTGTCATCCAACCCGTCATTGGCCACAGCCCCGTAAGCTGTCACCTCAAAAACACCGGCAGGCCCTGGTGTGTTCACCAAACGAATGTTTGTTTTGCTCCAGCCGTATTCGCCGCCGTGCCCGTTATGCACCCACACCTCGTCATATTCTCCGGCGGCCGCCGCTTCCGGCACATGGAAGACCACCTCATAGGGAGAGGCGGAATCAACCGTTACCTCCGTCAGCTCTGCGGTAGCCTTGTTGCGCAGCCAAACCCGGCCGTCTCCGGGAAGATTGCCGTTATTCCGGGTCAGGTTGGTGCCGATGACCGTCACCTCACGGGACTTCGCCAGATTCAGCACATTGGGATACACATAGAGCACATCCGTTTTGTTGACGAATACCGGCGCGCTGACCGCACCTGCCTGACTCTGCGCATACAACGCATATTGTCCGTAGGGAACCCCTGCCGGAATAACAGCGGATGCCGCTGCTGCATCGGTAAATAAAGGCTGAATCAGCAGCCCTGTCCCGCCGGGCACATCCTGCTCTGTCTTGGGTGAAACAAGCTGGGCGGCCGTATTGATACCCGGATCCCCGTCCTCCAGGAGCCGAAGACCGACAACCGCCCCCTCCAGACCCTCGCCAATCAGCTGCACCGTACTGTTGGGCATCACATTCTCCGGTGACGCCTGGACAAGCACCGGAGCTGGCGCCGAAGCGGCTGCCTGCAAAACAGGATAATTGTAAGCGCTTGCCAAAATCACCAAGCTAAGTGCCGCCGCCAACCCTGTGCGAAACCATCTTCCCATTAACCATCAACCTCCCTTTTGTCATGGCTTACCGTAGTCCAGTCAAACAGTGAATTCCCCCTAACGAATATCGGATCCTGGCCAGCCTCCAACGTGCCTGCCGCATCCTCCCCTCCATTTTGTCCGAAAAGCTGGCGTCAGCGCCAGTTTGCTTCCCGCAGATTTGTCCGCATCGGCTGTATGATTTTTCCGAAAACGTCCCACATGGGCCCATAAAAAAAGAATGGCCTCTAAAAGCGCCATTCCGGATCTTCTTCAGTATAATGCTCCAGCGGCATTCTCCATCCCTGCCAATTCCGCTCTGTCAGCGCTAACGGAACTATACGACGCTTAGAAGTCTATATAAGCATATTGATTCCGCTAACGGAACCTAGAGACCCTTAGCAGGGAAAAAGGGAGGGTTATCCCCGTTTCTAACGCTCTAAGCGTCTCTCAGTTCCGTTAGCACCGATTTATTCTCATTTTTGCCTGCTAAGAGTCGCAGAGTTCCGTTACAGAAAAAAGGAAGGAGCCCCACAAAATCGGGCCCCCTCCTTACTGCAGTACAGTATCAATTACTCCGCAACATAATCAATTGCCGTATCAATGCCCACTGTGTTCAGCTTACCGTCCCAAGTGACGCCGATATTAAAGGCCTTGGCAATATCCCGGAGTTTGAAGTAGTTGTTGCCGTTGATATTGTAGGCGCCAAGCTCCAGCTTTTCACCATTCAGCAGAAGGGCGGAGCTGCTGGGTTCAGCCTGTTGGTCCCCCTTAACGCCGGAGGCTTCCAGTTCGCCGCCGACAGCGGTATACGCGGCATCGGCTTTCAGGCTGATGGCATTGCTGGCCGCATCAAAGCCTACCTCGAACTGCTTTTTGGTGCCGTTGACAGCCTTGGCCAAGTCACGGAGCTTAAAGTAGTTGTTGCCTTCGATGTTGTATGCCTCAAAAGCAACCTCCTTGCCGTTGACTACAACCTTGGAGGCAGTGGGAACCGCGGCGGCCGGCTTCAGCTCCGGCTTTTTCGCAGGCTCTTGAGCTGGCTCCTTCACAGGCTCCTTCACCGGTTGTTCACTTGTTTCATCTGCCCAGGTGAGCTGTACAAAAAAGCTCTTTTTGTCGGCTCCCGGTTTGGCGGCATACGCGATTTCATAAACGCCGTTCTGCTCCAGAACGGCAAAGTTGCCGGCGGACATAAAGTATTCACCGGATTCCGGAAGCTTAGTCGTATATTTCGGGAAATCATCGCCTGTTTTGACGACATAATACTTCTCCATGAATTCCAGCTCTTGGCCTTTGCCCAATTCAAGCTTCCCGTCCTTCAGCACAGCCTCCGGATAATAGGTGATGCCCTGGTAACCATAATCGTCGTATCCGTCGAAGAAAATGGAGGTAGACGAGTTTATGTGAATAAGATCCGCAGTTCCATTGACCTTTTCCTTGCCGACCACATGGTGAACATTAATCTCCTGATTATCGGAAACGCTTACAACAGTGCTCTCATCCTCTGCAAATGCAGGCACTACAGCAAATACTGACATCACTACCGCTACCAACAGGGACAACGACATTCGTTTCAGGCTAAATCTCATTTCTCATCCTCCATACGGTTAAATTTTCCAACTCTTCAGACTCTTTTATTATATAAGAAAAATGTTAACTAATCTATCTACAATCTTCCATTTTGTCTAATCTTCCAACATATTTCTACATTTCAGCCAACGGGATTCGCCATCTGCAGAAAAAGCAAAAGAGGCGCCCCGATAGGCGCCCCAAGTATGCATAATGATCAGATCAAGCTTTCGGCTTTGGCCAGAAGAACCCCCGGAACAGCACACCCGCCACACCAATGGCGGCAATCACCAGCCCCAGGATGAAGAAGATACGTGCCGGTCCTGCCATCTGTACCATCCCTCCGCCAAGCAGAGGAGCTGCAATCATGACGAACCCCAAAACGGTGCTTTGGATGCCGAATACCCGTCCGGTCATATGCGGCGGCGTTTCCTTCTGCAGGCAATAATGGAAGGTGACCATAAACATGCCGTTCCCAAGTCCCAATACAAACCCCAATGCTAGTACAGGCAGGATAGAGCTGCCCACCGGAAGCAAACCCAGTCCTCCGATTGACGATCCGATGAGCATATATCCCCCGCCCAGCTTCCAGCCATAACCGCCCGGACTATTCCGCTTGCTCAGAATGGTAATGATCAGAACAGCGCCTGCACCCGCAGCTGCCACCATCCAGCCCAGCATAGCCTCCTGGTTCGGGGCGATCATCCGGAATAGGCTGGTAAACTGAAAATCCACTAATTGAATGGCCATAGATCCTGCCAAGCCGAACAGCATCGTAAACAACAGCAGCCTGCTGCGGAAAATATAGCTCCACCCTTCCTTCCACATGGCTTTCAGGGTTTGTTTTTCCGAAGTTGAGTCATCTTCCTTCTCCCCAGTGTGGGCCTGTGCCGCCTCCGCATCTCGAACGGTGAACAAAAGACCGTAGGAGCCGATCCGGAAGAAAGCACAGAGCAGAATACACCATTGAGGGGACAAAAAGGACAACGCAAGTCCGCCAAGCAGCGGGCCGGCAAGCTTCGAGCCCTGGTTGACAATTCCATTCAGGGAGGTGGCCTGCAGCAGCTGGTCCTCCCTGACCAGACGGCGGGTGAGAGCCTGCTGAGCCGGCACATTCAAGGTAGAGACCGCTGCGCGAAGAGCAATTATCGGCAGCAGCCATGCCATATTCGGCGCAAGCAGCACAAGCAGAGTCAGCACGGCAGTGGTCAGGTCGCAGATCCGCATCAGCTTCAGCTTGTTCAATTTGTCTGCAGCCACACCGGCGGCAGAACCCAGCAGAATGCCGGGAAGGGCGGTAGCTACGGGAATCAGCGCCAGCATCAGCGGGCTTACCTGCCACCGGTAGCCCACCAGCACCTGGATGGCCAATACATCGAACCAATCGCCGAAGGCCGCCGCCGCGTAGGCGCTGTATACCCGGACATACACCTTGTTGCGCAGCAGGCTTGCGGCTGGTCTCTCTTGCTGTAGAACTAATGACATCTCGTTTTCCTCCGCATCCCAATAAAATCATGTTCCCCAATGAATGAGGCTATGATCTTATCCTAACGGTGAAATGTCAGAGGATTATCAGAGAAGCCGAGGCCATTACCGCAAGGCTTGCTGCATGGCCGTTTCCAAGGTCTGAAGCAGTCCATTCCCCAAAAACTGTTCAAAAAAAGCTTGGTACAGGCTTTTGTATTTGGAACGGAGCTTTTCATCACCCAACCTGTCCACATAATGCATAATCCGGTGCAAAGCATGAAGCTGCAGCGGGACGAATCCGCTTTTCTCCAAAATAGCTAGCCCTTCATCCAAATAACGTTCGGCATCCTGATGCTTGCGCTGCCTCAGCTTCCACAATCCCGTAGCAATCCGGAAGCCCCCCATTTCCCGCAAATACGGCTTTTCAACCAATATGGAGGTTTCCAACCGGGCTGCCAGCTGTTCAATCACAGCATCCCCGCTCTCTGCCACGATATGGGCAAACATTAGCGTAATAATCGTATAAGGAAGAAAGCTGGAATAGTCCGGGTGTTCGGAAATGAATTGCTCCGTCAGCCTAAGCCGTTCCATAGCCTTCTCTATGTATCCGTCCAAAATGTATAAATCCACTATATTGAGAATTTCAAGCTCCGTATGATGGTTTACAGGCAGGAGCCCCCGCTCAAGCACCGCCTCGCAGTATGTCATTCTTTGGCCCGAATCGCCGGTATACATATAGAAGAGGAGAAGAAAATAGTAGCGTGACTCCCAGGGGTACTCCTGCGTCCGGAGCAGCCATTCCACATCCCCCTGGACAAAATGGAGATAAACCGCATAAAACGGGTCCAGCTCATAACCCAACACATCCTGCTGTCTGGCCAGGATCATCATGGAGCGGCCTTGGCCGTACGTATGATACTTGCCGAATACATTGCGCATAGCCTGATTAAGATCCGGATCCCTGGCGGTAGGAGCCATGTCCTGCAAGCCTGTTTGGTCCTTCAAAACCAGACTGTAGCCCTGGCCCCGGACCGTCCGGATTTCCAGGCCGTGCAGCGCGGACAGCTTCTTCCGCAGCCGGTATACATGGTCATCTACCGTCCGTTCCACCGGATACTCCATAGGCCAAACCTGATCCAGCAGCTGCTCCCTGGAGAAGGCGCGTCCCTGATGGGAATGAAGAAAAACCAGCAGCGCATATTCCTTGGGAAGCAGCCGGATGGTCAGGCCCTCCGCCGTTACCTGGTAATGGACTTCATCGAAGCTCAAATGCATGTTTGCACCTAAATTGCTGCCTCATAGTCGTTAATCGATCTCCTTCGCGGCTATCAAAATGTCCCGGATTTCCTCCAATCGATTTCACAGCTACGAATAGAAGGTTTGATCCATACTCCATTATATCCAATTTTCACAGAAACGACAGGTGTGTTATTTCCCCGCCTTCTTCCGAACCTGTCCGATACATTCGATGGCGATCAGCTACTTTTTATCCGTCCAGCGATGTCCTCTTCTATCGGCTAAAACTTCTTGTAATCAAATTCCTTTTTGCCGTGGTGTAGCACGAAGACGCAGAAAAAGAAGGTGCCCTTTTACAGAGCACCCCGCTTATATTAACTGTTTGGGTCTTCCTTATACGTAACGGTTAATCCCGGCTGATGCCCTTTTTCCATCCGGTGCCTTGCTTTGCGGTTCTCCACCGTGTCGAACACAATGGAAAAATCGTAGTCCTCGGGATACAGCTCCGTTGCCGGAACCAGCAGCTTTACCCTCTTGTGTCTGATGAACTGCTTCTTTCCCTTGATTTGCACGCCGAGCATTCCTTTTTCATCCGAACGTTTAAAAATGATCCCGACTTCCTTTTGCGGATAAACCGTTACACTGTCCCCGATCTGATACTTCTGTCCGCCATGCTGCACCGTTTTTGGGGGTGCATCCTTCTTCAGCCGGGGAACAGACGACCTTCCGGGCTTCGTATCCATGGTGGCGTTTGCGTCAAAACGCTGCGCTTCCTCCGGCAGAGACGCTCCATTCGGCTTGTAGGCTTCCGCATACGCACGCTTCAGCATATGGGGCGGAAAGCCCAGACGCTCGGCGATGTGCAGGGCGCAGCTTTCCCCGGCTTCTCCGATGCTCAGGCTGTACAGCGGCTTCAAGGTGTCCCTGTCGAATTCCATTCTGGCGTTGATTAAACCCTTGGATTGCATGGCATATTCCTTGACCTGAGGATAGTGGGTCGTAGCTACAAACAGGCAGTTCTTGTGCCTGAGTTCGTCCAGGATGGCGATAGCCAGCCCCATTCCCTCAGCAGGATCGGTGCCGGAGCCCAATTCATCCAGGAGCACCAGAGTTTCATCTGTCGTATGCTCCAGAATCTGGATGATCCCTGTCAAGTGGGCGGAAAAGGTGGACAGGTTCTCCGCTATGCTCTGCCCGTCTCCGATATCGCATAAAACGGCATTGTTCATGCAGAAGGTGGTTCCTTCAGCCGCGGGAACATGCAGACCGCTTTGCGCCATAAGCGACAATAACCCTACCGTTTTCAGGGCAACAGTTTTCCCGCCGGTGTTAGGCCCGGTAACGACTATCCCTTGATATTCGCCCCCTAACTGAAAATCCAGAGGCACGCAGGATTCCTGCTTCAGCAGCGGATGGCGGCCCTGCCGGATTATGATCCGCCGGTCGGTGGTCAGCGGCACGGGAATCGCCTGCATCTGCGCAGAGAACTTGGCTTTGGCAAAAATGAAATCCAGGGTTTCCATATGCTCCCTGTTCTGCTCGATTTCTGCGATTTGCTCTTCAACCAGCGCAGTGAGGGCACAGAGGATTTTTCTGATCTCTTCCTCCTCCTCCAGCTGCAAAACGGTTATTTCATCCTGCAGTCTCCTGACGGATGCGGTCTCAATGAAGTATGTGCTGCCGGTGCCTGATGCTTCGATAACCGTTCCATTCACCTGGTTTTTGTATTCCTTTTTCACTGGTAACACGAACCGGCCTGAACGGGTGGTTACGTATCCGTCGGCGAACCACGCTTTATTGCTGCGTAGAATATCGGCAAGCTTGGTTTTTACGGCTGCAGCGGCGTTTTCCAGCTTTCGGCGGACTTGATGCAGGGCAGGGGACGCGCTGCTGTCAACGATGCCGTTGCGGATGGAGCGTTCAATCTCCTCTTGGAGTCCGTTCAATTCATGGAGCGAACCCCCATAGAAGGCGATATCCACATTCAGGAATTCCGATTTTCTCAGATAGCTCTTCATCCGTTTACAGGAGCTTAAAAACTGCGAGACGTTTACTAGCTGCTCAGGAAAAAGCATTGCCCCCTGATGCACCGAGCTTATAATCGGGTCAAGCTCCTTCATCAGAGAAAGAGGTGGATTGCCGACGGCGTCCAGCATTTTCCTCGCTTCCGTGGTTTCGTGCATATTGTTCCTGCATTGGCTTTCGTTTAAGGACGGCTGCAGCGCAAGCAGCTTCTCTCTTGCCCCTTCCGACATGGCTAATCCGGCCAGACGTTCAAGTATAGTATGAAACTCCAGTGTATAATTCTGATTCAATGAAAAAACCTCCCTTGGATGTTGAGACGCAAAAAAAACCGCACGAGAGACTGCCCCGGCTCTCAGAACAGATCTGAAAGCAGGCAGAATACTCCTGCGGGCGCATCAGCCAGGCAAACCGCCGGTAGGCGGAATGAGGCCGGGAGATATAACAATTCGGAGAAATACAAAAAAGAGCGCAACGGAAAAAGCCCATCGCACTCCGCAAAATCCCGGGAAAAACCCGCTTCCCGGTCAATATGCTGTATAACTCAAATGGTTATCACGGAGTATTCTGTAAGGCGTCATTTCAAAAACGCGGCAAGCCGTACGCTTGAGCGTTCTTGGAAAGGCAGACTGAAACAAGCAGACGCTATCCTGCTTCCCCTCAGGCAAGCCTCTCTCAACTATTCAGTTGAAAATCACCATTACAGATAATACCAACATGAAAACCATCCTCTCGATACGTATTTGATCCTCATCATATAGGAGAGCTTTGGAAAAGTCAATCCGCGGCACATTCATTTGCTTAAAAAGGGCTGATGCCCCATTTTGCCAGCATTTGATACAGCCGGTTCACCGGAAGACCCATTACACTGTAGAAATCGCCTGCAATTTTCTCAATAAACAAAGCACCCATTCCCTGCACTCCGTATGCCCCGGCCTTGTCCATCGGCTCGCCGGTACGGATATATGACCATATTTCCTCTTCAGTCATGGGGCTGAAGGTAACCTGGCTGACCGTATGGTTGACCGCCGGAGGTTTGTCCTTCAATGCGCCGCCAGGCAGACAAGCTACGCCGGTATAAACCTCATGCTGCCGCCCCTGCAGGCTGGAAAGCATCCGGAAGGCGTCCTCTTGGTCCACAGGCTTGCCCAATACCTTGCCGTCCACGACTACAATGGTGTCGGAGCCCACAATCACCCAGGACTCTGGCGAAGGTTCCATCCCCATCCCATCCGCAGCAAGGCTTTCTTCTGTCGCCCTTGCCTTGCGCAGGGATAGCTCCTCTACAATTTTCGCAGGCTCCCAATCCTCCGGCACGGATTCATCCGCATGGCTTGCCTTCACGATTACCGGAAGCTGCAAAAGCCCGATCAGTTCCTGTCTTCTTGGCGAGGAGGATGCCAACACCAGCGCCAAACCGTTATATTTTGCCACTTTACCCACTCCTGTCTTCTGTCTTTGTTATGAATTACAGCTTTCTGTAAAGCCAGACGGCCGCGGCCAAGCCAATCAGGCTGAGGATATTAAGCTTAATTTGAATCGAAATGTTGTATTTAATGAAATTCAAATCCGCAGCCGGGTCCCAACTCACACTGGTAGTACGCAGAAAAAACGCCGCGGCATCCACCGGTTCCAGCAATCCGGATACAATGCTTGCCGCGACCAAACCCAGCAAAAGGAACAGCACAAGGGTTAATCCGTTCTTTTTCATCCGAAACACTCCGTCCAAGGGATAGTTATCTTTCCCTATTTTATAGAAAAAGCGGAACGGCGTCCATTCGGGTTTCCCGAAATTTGGGGCGAAACAAGCCGGTTTGTCGACACTTTGTGCCAATTTGCAACTTTTTCCTCTTATCAACCGGTTCCCGGCCTAGTAATATAGAGGTTGGGAGGTGGGCCGGATTGCTTAAAGGTTCAAAAAAAATGATTACGGGCCTTCTTATCCTGGGTTTCGCGGTTGCGCAACCAGCCCCGGCTTGGGCCGGAGCGGTTAAGATTGTTCTTGACGCCGGACATGGCGGCTCTGATCCTGGAGCGGTGGGCGTCAACGGCTTGTATGAGAAAACGGTTAACTTCGATGTTGTGAATCGCGTCAAGGCGATTCTGGAAGGCCGCGGTTATGATGTCGCTCTTACCCGGGATTCGGACATTTACTTGTCCCTGGCGCAGCGGGTGGCGATAACCAACAGCCTGGCTCCGGATTTGTTCGTATCGGTGCATGCCAATGCCCATACCAACTCTTCCATTAACGGCAGTTTGGTGCTCTATTACGATAAAGATTATCCGCAAGCGGATTATCCGCCCAGCGATGCCATGGCGGCGCTTACGCCGGAAAGCAAACGGCTGGCGCAGCTGGTGCAGGATGCAATGGTGAAAAGCGCCGGCACCGTGGACCGGGGATTAGTCCCCTCCGCGGTTTATGTGGCCCGGATGGGTTCGGTTCCCAGCATTCTCGTGGAAACCGCCTTCCTGTCCAATGCAGGGGATGCCGCCAATCTGGCAGATGCCGACTTCCGGCAAAAGCTGGCCGCAGGCATTGCCGTTGGCATTGAAGCCTACAAGCCCTTGGAGAAGCCCGGTGCCTTTGCCGATGTTTCCTTATCCCACTGGGCCAATGAAGCCATCCTCAAATTGAAGAACAAGGGCATATTGGAGGGTGAAGCCGGTAAATACTATCCGGAGCGGGCTTTGACCCGGGCAGAGTTCGTGACTATGCTGGAGCGGCAATTTTCGCTGCCTGAGCCTGCTGCTGCAGGGGGAACCTCCCAAAGCAGCTCCACTGTAACGGGCAGCACATATGGCGGCAGCTCAGGTGGAGGCCAAATTACAGCGGCGGCGGTGAAATTCAAGGACCTGCCCGCCAGCCACTGGGCGTATGCCGTGATGCAAAAGGCCGCTGCCACAGGCGTCCTGTCCGGTTATGAGGACGGATCCATCCGTCCCGACCAGCCCTTGACCCGCGGTGAAGCCGCGGCGCTGATCGACCGGGTGATCTGGCCGGGCAGCAGCCAAAAAGCCACCGCCGCCGTTTTCAAGGATGTGCCGGTATCCCTATGGTCAGCCGCTTCGATTAATAGGCTTAAGGAAAAAGGCATTGTGGAAGGCGCCACCGCCACCACCTTCGCACCGGAACGGAGTATGACCCGGGCGGAAATGGCCGCATTGTTATCGCGGCTGATCCGGTAGTATGGACATGAACGGCGGCGGAAGTAGCGTGCTGTAACGGAACCTAGAGGTGCTTAGCGGCTGAAAAAGGC
>JAEWAA010000021.1 GCA_023391955.1 Bacillota bacterium
TTCATGGCCCGCTCCACACCTACACTGGAGCCCAGGTTGGCCGGCTTCACGATAACGGGATAACCTAGCTCGGCTTCCACACGCGCGAGACAATCTTCACGGTTATCCGCCCAAGCCTTGGAATAAAACCACAGGTAGCCGGTTTGGGGAAGCCCCGCTCCCTTGAGGATGGTTTTGGCTGCAATCTTATCCATACCAACGGCAGAGGACAGCACGTCACAGCCCACATACGGGATTTTGTTCATTTCCAGAAGTCCCTGCAGGGCGCCGTCTTCACCGTATGTGCCGTGGGTAACGGGGAACGCTACATGGATTTCGTCCACAATGTTCTTCGTTTTAAACAAACCCGGCTTCGGGTCCAAAAGCAAATGCCGTCCGCTTTCGTCGGTGAACAGCACCACCCGCTTGGCTTTTTTCTTAAGGGCGGCCACATCTTTGAACTCCTCCACAGAGGTCAGCTCCGGACCTGTGTACCATTCCCCTTGTTTAGTTATATAAATCGGCACACCTTCATACGCGCCTGTATCCAAAGCATGCAGGGCCTGCAGGCCGGAAATAACCGACACCTCATGCTCCACGGACATGCCGCCGAATAATACGCCAACTCTGGTTTTCATAGGAAATGCCTCCGGTTTATTCATTATAGTTGTCAGGCAGATCATTCTCCAGAAGCACGATGCTGCCCGGCTCCGCTACCTCTCTCATCACGGTCATGGCCTCCGTGAAGTTCCGCACCACCGTCAGCCGCTCCGTCGGGTAGCCGGCTTCCTTGAGCCCCTGCTGGATAGGCGCCGTTTGTTTGGGACCAACCAGGATAATGTAGTCGCAGGCTTCTGCCGCGAAGCTCCCGAAGGCCTTGTTCAGCTCGAATTCCTTCTCCCCCAGCTCGATCATACCCGGGGTAATGAGAATCCGTTTGCCGTCCATTTCCTTCAGCACCTCCAGAGCGCTCCGAGAGCCTACGGGATTGGAGTTAAAGCTGTCGTCGATAATGGTAATACTGCCGTTTTTGCGCAGCTCCAGCCGGTGCTCCACGGGTTTGATCCGCTTCACACCCTTGGCAAGCTTATCCAGCGGCACCCCGAGCTCGTGACCACAGGCGATACAGGCCAGAATATTGGTCACATTATGTCCGCCCAACAGAAGGGTTTCCACCCGTGCCGTCTCACCAGACGGGGCCACAACAGTAAAGGCAGTTCCCTTGACGGATACGGTAACATCAATAGCTCTGTAATCCGCTTCGGGATTGCGGAAGCCGAAGGTGATCCTTCTGCAGGCCAGCTTCGCCTGGTAGGACATCACATTGGGGTCATCCGCGTTCAGAAAAGCGGTTCCGTCCGCCGGCAGAAATTCCGGCAGCTCGTATTTGGTCCTCTGCACATTCTCCAGCGTCTTGAAGGACTCCAGATGCTGGGGTCCGATGGAGGTGAGAATGCCGTATTTGGGCAGAGCCAGCTCACACAGCTCGCGGATATCGCCCAGCTGCTTCGCCCCCATTTCGGCAATAAAAATCTCATGGGTGGGACGCAAATGCTCTCTGACCGTACGGGTGATGCCCATCGGGGTGTTGAAGCTTTCCGGCGTCATGAGGACGTTGTATTGCTGGGACAGAACAGTATGTAAAAAGTGCTTGACGCTGGTTTTGCCGTAGGAGCCGGTAATGCCGATAACTTGAAGCCGGTTCATGCTGCGGATGAGCCGTCTGGCATCGTTCAGGTAGCTGTTGTTGATGGCTTTTTCCATGGGGGCGTTTACGGTGTTGGCGGCTATTACGGTGATAAAAGGAAACAAGGTCACCAGCGGAAGCAGCAACAAAACGTAAGTGAAACCGTTAAGCGCCGGAATCAGACCAGCCGCACCCACTGCCAAGGCCAGAACCGCAGCCGTTGCGGCAAGACGCTTCACCCGGTTGGTGAAAACCAGCTTTTTCTTATCCTTTTCCTTGGGACGCAGCAGAATGAGCAGCATGTAGATGGCGGCTAACGCAATAAAACCTGCCTCTTCCCAGCCGAACAAGGCGGGGATTACAGCTGCCAGCGGAAACCATTCCCGGACCGCCAGCGTAGCGTTCCAATTGTTCTTGTTCCAGTTCCAATAACGGGAGTTGCGGTATGAGTTGAGCTGCAGCATGTGGATGCCCCGGCGGATGCGCAAAGCGGCGTATCCCAGCCAGGCCAGCCCGGCCAGCAGCGCGAATGTGAGAGTCATGGGGAAAGGCTCCTCCTCGTTTATTTATCCTTGTCGCTCTCCAGAAAATTGTTCAGAATAATCAGGGTTTCCCGGGGACGCTGGGCATACACCCAATGGCCTCCGCCCTTCATCGTCACCAGTCCCGCATTGGGGATCAGCTTCTCCATTAATTTGCCGTGTTCGAGAGGGGTAGCGGTATCCAGCTCGCCCCAGATCAGCAGAGTTGGAGCCTGAATCTTCGGCAGATGCACCTTCAGATCCTCGTTCACCAGCTTCACCAGCGTTTGACGCATCAGCGGTGTGGCTTGTTTGTAGTCGTCGGAGCCGGTGGATTTGCGGAAGCGCTCCAGAATCTGCTCACGCTTGTGCCGGAGCCCGGGAAGCTTCAGCAGATGCTTCGCCGCCTTGTAGGAATAAACGCGGATATAATAGGAAAGCTTGCGTTTGGGCTTAATGCCTGCGCTGTCCAGGAGGATCAGCTTATGCACCGGATTGCGTGAAGCATACCGGATCGCAGTCCGCCCGCCGTGGGAGTGGCCCGCGATAATGGGGGTTTGAATGCCTAGCGCCGCATTGAATTTTTCCACGAAGGAGCAATACTCCTCCACTCCCCAGGGAACAGGAGGTTCGCCGCTTGCGCCAAAGCCGGGGAAATCTACGGTGATGACCCGGAAATGTTTATCTAAACTCTCTGCCACAAAGGAAAAGCTCTCCTTGTTGGCGCCCCATCCGTGAAGCAGCAGAACTGGCTGCCCGCTTCCCGAATCCGTATATTCAATATCGATCCCATCGATCTTTATTTTCAACGCCCATCAGCATCCTTTGCTCTCTTCATCATAACCATTATACATAAAAAGGCCAAAAGTATTCCCCTCACGGGAAGACGCATTGGCCCCTGTCTATTAAACTATTGCGATTCAAGCCGGTTCGCCAACCAAATCATCATAACAGAATCGCTTAGGGGTGACAACACGCAATGAAAAAGTAAGATTATTTTAAGCTGAAATTAATCTTTTTCTTTTATAATAGATATCAAAGATTCCAATCAGGTAGGTGATCCGGCATGCCAATGCTCATTCAATTCCAAAACAAGGTCATTCCCGTATACATCAAGAGCAGCAAATCCTCCAAAAAAGCCATCGACCTCTTGGTAAGCGCACTGGAGCTTAAAGTGATGTATGGAAAAGCCACCATCAAAAAATGTCTCGAATCCCTGATCAGTGTGGAAATCGACGGCAGCGAGGCATTTCTGCACAGCTTCAACGAGCGGGACTCACTGGCGCTGTCTCTTTATTAGAATTAAACGTATATTGCTCCAAGCATATGAACAGCCCTCACACGGGGCTGTTTTTATTTATATGCGGCACGGGCCGTGAGGTGATCCGGTATTTTTTTTGCGGAAACTGCCGGATGGGTGTTTTCTCGGCGTTTCTTCCGGGTAAGTTCTATAGTAGAGGAGTTTTCTATATACATGGCAGTAGTCCAAGTCAGTGATGTACATAATCGGCTCCCCAAACTGAAAAATGAGGTGATCGGTCATGCAGCCCTACCCTTCCGGGGATAACGGATTCGACCCGTCGGACATTGAAGCCAATAAAGGAATGGCAATTGTTGCCTATATTCTGTTTTTTGTACCGTTGATTGCGGCGAAAAATTCCCGGTTTGCCATGTACCATGCCAATCAAGGCCTGACACTGTTTTTGGCCTTCGCCGTCTGCAATGTGGTGTTGGGAATACTGCCTTTTATCGGCTGGTTTCTGCTGCCGCTGGTCAACCTGGCATTATTCGTTCTTATGGTGCTGGGGATTATCAACGCGGCCCAGGGCCAGGCGAAGCCGCTGCCGGTTATCGGCGCTTATACCCTTATCAAGTAATGCTGCCTGCGCAAAAATGCAACACCCCGCTATCCGGCAAACCGGGGCGGGGTGTTTGGGTTGTCTGAACCAATCCTTATTCAGCAGCGCCGGAACCGGCCTTCGCTTTGGAGGTTTCGTCCAGGAGCTTATGCAGCGAAAACACGGCATACTCCGAAGGGTCGCGGTTCATCAGATACATCGTCATGAAATATTGCAGCGGAATCGCGCAGGTATTGGGGCCGTCGGTAATGGTGGGGAAACCCAGCTCCAGCACGGGACCCAGCTGCTCATTCACCTCGAGGTCCACATAAACCTGATTTTCCTCGGTAAACTCCTCCTGCACACCCTTCATCACCAGCGGCAGCACCACTTCCTGGAGCACCTTATTGGCTTCTTCATCGGTTTCCGGCGGGTTGGGGAAGCCGCGGCTCTCCCCGGCCTGGATCATATCATAGAAGAAGGAGGCCAGCCACAGGGGCGGATTGGCATTGTTCTTGTAGACCTGGATCAGTTCCGTCAGCATGAAGCCGCAGGTATAGAATTGGCCGTCCTTCTGGAGCCGGAAAGCAAATAAATGGCCGAATCCCGGGTGAAGAGCAACCTGCCCGTCCACCTCATAGTCCTTATATTCATCCGCAAGGATATTGCGAGTCAGCTCAAACCAGGCTTTAACCTGCTGCTCCATCTCCTGTTGTTCCTTCGTCGCTTCCTCTGCCGGTGTATTCGTCTCGTTATCACTCATTGTGAAAAAGGATCCCCCCTTCAATTCCATCCTTTCTATCTTACCATACTTTCGGAGGAAATTGAAAAACTCATTTCTGCCGGAAGTTATACGTATTGGCGTGGTTAATCTCCAGCCTTACATGGACCTCCTTCAGCTTAAAGCGGGGCAGCAGCGGTTCCCCGGAATCATGGGCTTCTTTCCAGATTGCATTGCGTTTCCGGTAAAGCTCCTCCTCCAGCCCGAAGAGATCCATATTTTCCTTTTGGGATTGTTCGAAGGAGGAACGGATATCCTGCACGATTTTTTGCGTGCCGGCCTCCGAGATTTCCTGGAAGCTCACGGTTTCATTCGTATTTTTTTCAATCATGTTCGCTCTGGTGATGATATTCACGGATACCTGCAGCTCCTTGCCTTCCGGCTGGATATCCACTGTCGTGCGGGGGTTGCGGATGAGCAAAAGGACACTTCCGCCGTCCGGGATATTGACGGTCATGGGATACCGGAACACCCGGTAAAACTTCACAAAACGCGTTCCGCGGATTTTGGACTCCGGCACATAACCCTGGAGAGTGTTTTTGGTAAGGACAAAAATGCCGTCTGTCTGCGATAGCGGAGGCTGCTTACCTTCATTGCTCCATATCCTGTTTTTGCTGGTGATGGACGGTAATAAAACAGTCGAGGCCGGTTCCCTGACCGTATTCAGTAGCCGCTGCAGATGGACGGGCTCTACATCGGAGCTTTGCCGGTAGATGGAGGTAGGCTCAAACATCACCGTCGTTTGGGCAGACAGGTTCAAGAGCGTCATGGAGGACAGAAGCGCCGGCATGGAATCACGTGTTCCGTACACCCACGGGGTATACCTCATTTCCCGGGAGCGCAGAATGCTGGAAAAAACCTCATCCATCTTGGACTTCATCACGGATTCCGAGAGGATAATGGCCTTTACATGGGTCCAGACCGTCTGCTGCTGGGAGGAGTCGTAAATATGGTTCAGGGCAGCCACTACACTTTTCCCCTCGCCCTTGCCCACCCATATGGCTTGGCTTCCGCTTTTGGACTGCGTATCGCTGCTTTCCCGCTTGGCAATGCTGGTAAAGTCAATAAGCTGGGCATACACCACGTAATGATCCTCAATATAATCCACCCCAAGGGCGGTAATAAAGTTGGTATTCTGGGCCTCTCTCATATCCCAGCATCCTGTGAGCATAAACAGCATTGCCGCGGCTGCAGCTATTTTGGTTAGCTTCATGGACTGTTCTTATCCTTGCCGGAGGTTGAGTCCACCGGGTCCAGCACATCCGGCCTGTTCACTCTGTTCATGCTGGGCCTCATCAGGATGCCGGCCAGGAAATCCTTCGGATTAAACGGGGATACCGGTGAGAGATACGGAACCCCGAAATGCTCCAGGGACGACAAGTGAACCAGCAGCAGCAAAAACGCCATCATAAAACCGAACAGCCCGAAGAAGGACGCACAGGCCAAAATCAGAAACCGGATCTGAGCCACCGTGCCGTTC
>JAEWAA010000052.1 GCA_023391955.1 Bacillota bacterium
GCTGTATGGAGATGCTGGAGGATGAGGATACGGAAGAGCGGTACGAGGTTGTCAAACTTTTCTTCGCCAAGGAGCTTCGCAAGGTGTCCATCCGCGGTAATATCTTCCCGTACAGTTATTATTCCAAAGAAAAAAGCCAAAAGGAATGAAGTTATGAATGGACCGGACCTCTACAACTTTAAAAGCGGTGCTGGAAACCACCGAACGGCTTGCCGCTGAGATCGGCTGCCAGAATACGACGCTTCAGGAGATTATGAAACGCTCAGGCATGTCCAAAGGCGCCATCTATCACTATGTGCAGAGCAAGGATGAGCTGTTCGGGCTTATTCTGGAGGAGCACATGATCCGGAAGGTGGAGGAGTACCGAACCAAAGCGTCTCACCACCGGGAGCCGGGGTTTCCCCATGGACACGGGCAGGCTCAAGCTCAAACGGCCGGCCATCCACCCGGCGGGCCGGCAGGGCCTCTGGCTCCAGGAAGGCTGGGGCCGCTGACGGTGATTGTCAGGGGCCTGCTGGAGCCGGGCAACCAACGGCAGATCGTTCTGCGCCGCTGCTTCATTTATTTGCTCAGCCGCCAGGAGCAGCCGGATGTGGCCCGGATTGTGGGCAATCTCCAGCGAAGCTGGATCAGCTTCACCGCCGAGTGGATGGAGGGCTGCCAGGCTAGAGGACTGCTGCCGCCCTCGGTCCCCGTGCGCCGGACCTCGGCCATGATTATCTCCTTCCTGTTCGGCCTGATGGTCCAGAAGTCCATCAGCGAGCATGAGGAGCTGGCCGAACCTGATCGGCTGGACCCCGACACCGTGCTGGCGGCCATAGCCGGGATGCTGATGCCGAGTTGAACAGCCGAAATGGATAATGATATGATGCCTGTAGAGTCAAATTCAAGTCCATGAGGCAGGAGGGATCACCGATGAAATACCGCAGGCTGGGCAAAACCGAGCTGAAGGTGCCCGTAATCGGAATCGGCACTTGGCAATACGGCGGCGAATGGGGCAAGGAGTTTACGGTGAAGGAGGTGCAGGCGATTCTCGGGAGAGGGCTGGAGCTGGGCTGCAATCTTATTGATACAGCGGAATGCTACGGTGACCATCTTTCCGAATCGCTGATCGGGGAAGCCATTCAAGGCAACCGCTCAGAGTGGGTGATTGCCACCAAATTCGGGCATCATTTCCACGGGCATCTCAAACGGCAGGATGATTGGAGCCAGGCTGGTGTTGTGAAGCAGTTGGAGGCTTCCCTTGCAGCGCTGCGCACAGATTATGTGGACCTGTACCAATTCCACTCTGGCAGCGATGATGCGCTTCTAAACGACGAGCTGTGGGACGTGCTTCACCGGCAGCAGGAGGCCGGCAAAATCCGGCACTTGGGCATATCCATCGGCAGCAACGAAAATGTAAGGCAGGTGGAGGCATCTCCGCGTCTGAAGGCGGAAGCCATCCAGGTTGTATATAACCGTCTTGACCGCGCCCCGGAAAAAGAGGTTTTCGCCAGCTGTCTCCGCCATGACCTGGGTGTTCTGGCCCGGGTTCCGTTGGCCAGCGGCTTCTTAAGCGGCAACTACAAGCCGGGAGCTGTATTCGGGCAGGATGACGTTCGTTCCAGCCGGGACCGGGAAGCAACGGACAAGCGGCTGCAGGAGGTAGCGGATATCCGGGAGCGGGAGGTTCCGGAGGGTGTGGATATGGCCCAATGGGCGATTGCCTGGTGCCTTCAGCATGAAGCTGTTAGCACCTGCATTCCCGGCTTCAAAAGCGTCGCCCAGCTGGAATCGGCTCTGAAGGCCGCCGAATTGGATATGGTGTCCGAGGATCATCCCGCCGCTTGGCGGCAGTGACAAATATAAAGGGACAGGAAGGAACCTCCAATGGATATTTTATTTATCGGCGGAACGGGTGTGATCAGCTCGGCCGTTTCGGAGCGTGTTATCGCCCAGGGCCATACGCTGTATTTGTTAAACCGCGGCAACCGCACAGCCTTCGTCCCGGAAGGGGCCAAGCTGCTGCAGGGGGATATCCGGGATGAAGCCTCTATCCGGGAGCTGTTGTCCGGCCGGAGCTTCGACGCGGTGGTCAACTGGATCAGCTATGTGCCGGAGCATGTGGAGGCGGATATCCGGCTGTTCTCGGGCATAACCGGCCAGTATGTATTCATCAGCTCCGCCTCCGCTTACCAGAAGCCTCCGGCAAGCCCGTTCATTACGGAGGAAACACCCCTGGCCAACCCGTTCTGGGACTATTCGCGGAATAAGATTGCCTGCGAGGACATCCTGCTGCGGGCACATGCGGAGAACGGCTTTCCGGTGACCATCGTGCGCCCCTCCCACACCTACGGGATCGATAAGCTTCCCACGGCCTTCAACAGCCGGAAGCATCAATGGAGCATTCTGGAACGGATGCGCCAAGGCAAGAAGATCATTGTCCCGGGTGACGGCACCTCCTTGTGGGTGCTGACCCACAACACGGACTTTGCCGTTGCCTTCGCCGGACTGCTGGGGCGTAAGGAAGCCATCGGTGAAGCCTATCAGATCACCTCCGACGAGGTGCTGACATGGGATCAGATTACCCGCTATCTGGGCGCAGCGGCGGGTTATGAGCCGGACCTGCTGCATCTGTCGGCGGATTTTATGACCGGCTGCCTGCCTGCGCTCCACAGTGAGCTGGTGGGGGACAAGCTGAACAGCGTGTGCTTCGATAATTCCAAGATCAAAGCGCTGGTTCCGGAGTACCGGGCTGTGAAGCGGTTTGAGGACGGTATCCGGGAGTCGGTGGACTGGTACCGCAGCCAACCGGAGCTGCTGAAGTTGGATGAGGAATGGGATGCTCTTTGCGACCGGTTGGTCGCAGCCCATGAAGCAGGTTTGGCCCATTTTAAACAATCGGCGCAATAGGCAGATAATCAGGAGCCCCTTCCGGTGACGGAAGGGGTTTTTGGGCGTGGGTGTGCGTGCGGAAAACCCTGGAATTTTCTTGTTGACAATCTACAAGGACAGCAGTATTCTTACTTTACGGAAATGACTTGTAAAATGTAAGTTAATAATTACTATAAAGAAGGGTTGGATGAACATGAGTGAACTGCTGGATGTTGTACAATCCCGCCGGTCGGCGATGAATTTCGAAGAGGGAGTGGAGATCCCCCCAGCCGAGCTGGAGGAAATTTTCGCCCAAACCCGCCTTGCGCCCTCCGCGTATAATCTGCAGCATGCCCATTATGTGGTGGTCAGCGAGCCGGAGCTGAAGGAGAAGGTCCGTGCGGCGGCTTATAACCAATATAAGGTCCACACTGCCTCGGCGGCGATTATAGTGCTGGGGGATAAGCTTGCCTATGAAAAGGCGCCGGAGATTTATGGCGGTCTGCGTACTCTGGGCGTGATGTCCCAGCAGGATTATGACGGGCTGATCGGCACCATTACCGGAGCTTACGAGAATAATGAAGCCTATCAGCGGGATGAGGCTATCCGCAACGCCTCCTTGTCCGCTATGCAATTTATGCTCATCGCCAAGGAAAAGGGCTGGGATACCTGCCCGATGATCGGCTTCAACCAGGAAGAAATGATGCGGGTGCTGGATATCCCGGACCGGTACGTTCCGGTGCTGCTCATCACCATCGGCAAGTCCGTGAAGGACAACATCCGTCCCCGCGGCTACCGCAAGCCGGTAGGAGAGTTTGTGACCTTCCGCTAAAAGCGTCTCTTCTTCGCAGACGCGCCTTCATTCCAACCCCCGGTTACGAAAAACCGGGGGTGTTTGCTGTTTGGCGGCAAAGGGAGGCGGCCAGGGCGGCAGAGGTTTTGAATTGTCGTACGGATAGCGGACCGGGTGGCAGGGAGGCGCTACGGATAGCGGTTTGCGCCGCAGATAGCGGAAGCAGATTTCCGCTATTCTCTAAACAGTTGTGTGTTCGCTACGGTTAGCGGAAGCAAAATTCCGCTATTTCCTCTAAAGTAGCTGCTTTAGCCCTCAGTTTCGAGCAATAGCGGAATTTCCCTTCCGCTATTGAGAGGTGAAAGGCAGCCTCTGCCGGAATAACGGAAGTAGGCTTCCGCTATTCCCCGCCGCAGGGGTGCCTGTACCATGCTTGTTGTCCACTCTCCCCTTGGCTCAGGGGAAATTGCGCCTTCCCATCTTCCCGCCTTTCATCCACCCCCCTGAGTAAAGGAGATAATGGACGACAAGGCGGAGCAGAGGCTCCTTATTGACTGGAAACCCCACTTTATGGTATAAAAAATAAAGGATTAGCACTCGTTATTGCTGAGTGCTAACATTTCGAACAAATGACCGGCATGGAAGGGAGATTTATTCATGGCCAAGAAGCAATTTAAGGCTGAGTCCAAGCGTTTGCTGGAAATGATGATCAACTCCATTTACACACAAAAGGAAATTTTCCTGCGGGAGCTTGTTTCCAACGCCAGCGACGCCATCGACAAAATGTATTACAAGGCGCTTAGCGACGACAAGCTGGAGTTCAACCGGGAAGATTACTATATCAAGATCACGGCGGACAAGGCTGCCCGCACCCTGACCATCACCGATACCGGTATCGGTATGACCAAGGAAGAGCTGGACAATAACCTGGGTGTGATCGCGAAGAGCGGCTCCCTGTCCTTCAAAACCGAAAACGAGTCCAAGGACGGCCACGACATTATCGGGCAGTTTGGCGTAGGCTTCTATTCTGCCTTCATGGTAGCAGATGTGGTTACCGTCACCAGCCGTGCCTTCGGCAGCGACGAAGCCCACCGTTGGCAGTCTACCGGGGCCGAAGGCTACACCATCGAACCCGCCGAAAAAGCAGCTCCCGGCACCGAAATTGTGCTCAAGATCAAGGATAACACCGAAGATGAAAAGTACGATGAATTTCTGGAGGAATACCGCCTGAAGGCCATCGTCAAGAAATACTCCGACTTCATCCGTTACCCCATCAAGATGGAGGTCACCACCCATAAGCCAAAAGAAGGGGAAGAAGGGGAGTTCGAGGAGGTCCGCGAGGAGCAGACGGTGAACAGCATGGTTCCCATCTGGCGCAAGAACAAGAGCGAGCTCAAGGATGAGGACTACGAGAACTTCTACCGGGACAAACGCTACGGCTTCGACACACCGTTGAAGCATATCCATCTGAGTGTGGACGGCGCGGTGAACTACAACTCCATCCTGTTCATCCCCAGCAGCACACCCTTCGATTATTACACCAAGGAGTATGAGAAGGGTCTGGAGCTGTACTCCAACGGCGTGCTGATTATGGAAAAATGCGGCGACCTGCTGCCCGATTATTTCGGCTTCGTCAAGGGCATGGTGGATTCCGCGGATTTGTCACTGAATATCTCCCGTGAGCTGCTGCAGCACGACCGCCAGCTGAAGCTGATTGCCAAGAACATCAAAAACCGCATCAAGAGCCAGCTGCAGAAGCTGCTGAAGGATGAGCGGGAGAAATACGATACCTTCTACAAGGCCTTCGGCCGTCAATTGAAGTTCGGCGTGTACAGCGACTACGGCATGAACAAGGAGGATCTGCAGGATCTTCTGATGTTCTACTCCTCCAAGGAGAAAAAGCCGGTTACCCTGGACGAATATGTGTCCCGTATGCCGGAGGAGCAAAAGTATATTTACTATGCTGCCGGCGAATCTGTTGAGCGTCTTGAGAAGCTGCCGCAAACCGAGCTGGTTGCCGATAAGGGCTACGAAATCCTCTACTTCACTGACGATATCGACGAATTTGCCGTGAAGATGCTCATGAATTATAAGGAAAAGGAATTCCGCAATGTGTCCGGCGGAGATCTGGGCATTGAGGAGACGGAAACCAAGGACGAAGCCGAGGAAAGCAGCCACAAGGATCTGTTCGACGCCATGAAGGACGTGTTGGGCGACAAGGTGAAGCTGGTCCGTGCCTCCAAACGGTTGAAGAGCCATCCCGTATGCCTGTCCTCCGAGGGTGAGGTTACCATCGAGATGGAGAAAACCCTGAAGGCGATGCCCGGCGGCCAGGATGTAAAAGCGGACAAGGTGCTGGAGATCAACGTCAACCACGACATCTTCAAGTCCCTGAACGGTGCGTTGGCCCAGGATAAGGAAAAGCTCGAGCTTTACACCAAGCTGCTGTATAATCAGGCGCTTCTTATTGAAGGGCTGCCGGTAGCCGATCCGGTGGATTTCGCCAACGATCTGTGCAAGGTCATGGTTTAATTGAACAAAGAAGCTTCTCCCGTGGCGGAGAAGCTTTTTTTGTACCTGTTCTCCCCGTTCCGCCGAAACTGCGGGCAGGCTATAATAGATTGGACGAATAAACATGATGACGGGAGTTGCTTATGACTAGGAAAAAGGATGAAATTCTGTTGCTCTTAACTGACCGCTGGTGCGATTGGGAAGCAAGCTATGCCATTGCCGTCGCCAATTCCTTTACGGATTATACCGTTAAGACCGTTGCCCTGGATCAAACTCCCAAACAGTCCATGGGCGGCGTTAAAGCATATGTGGATGTTTCCATAAGTGATTGCTGCAATTTTGATGCTCTTGCAATGGTTATTCTTCCGGGCGGCCTTTCCTGGGAAGAAAATGAGTATAGGGAGATTGCTGATTTCATCAGACGAGTCCGGAAACTCGGTATTCCAATTGCAGCGATTTGCGGGGCAACGACCTTTCTGTGTAAACACGGTTTGCTTGACCATGTAAAGCATACGGGAGACAGCTTGGAGCTTTTCCAAAGTCAAAAGGGCTATAACGGCCAGATGAATTATTTGTCTGCACAGGTTGTTGTTGATGGAGGATTTATTACTGCCAATGAAACGGCAGCTGTTGAATTTGCTTATGAAATTTTCAAGCTGTTACAGGTGGATAGCGACGAAGAGATGGCACAGTGGTTCGATAACTTTCGCAATGGGGCTGTCCGCTAGTCTTATTAAGATGCAGAGGGGAAGGGGAAACTGCCGCGGCAGTTATAAATAATCTTCCCCTTCTCCCGCGTCCCTCTGGACGGCAATGAGCACCAAGGCCGTTTCCTCTCCGATATTCTTCACTGTATGCGGAACACAGGCGTTCCAGGAAAATGAATCCCCCTCTTCAAACACCCCTTCATCCTCACCCTGCTGGGCCCAAATGGTCCCTTTCACCACCAGATGGATTTCCTCGCCGTCATGGGCATGCACCTCCGGACCGGTTGAACCTCCGGACGGAACCTCCACCATCATCATCCGCATGTGGCGGGTTTTCGCCAGATGCTCCACCCGCAGATGTTCCGAGCCGCTGGCCGTAATCTTCCTCTCATTTTTGCGGATAATCGTCATACGCTCTTCCTTTTGCAAAAGAAGATAAGGCAGCGGCACACCCAACGCCCGGGCAATACTCTCCAGTGTGGCAATGGAGGGGGAGGTCCGGCCTGTTTCCACCTGGCTCAGGAAGCCTTGGGATAATCCCGTATCCTCACAGATCCGGGCAATGGTGATGCCCTTTTTCTTGCGGATGGCCCGTATGGAGGCACCGATATCCATAACCATTCTCCTTTAACGAAATATTAGTAAAACAAATGTTATATTTATATTAGCAAATTTTCATTTGACATGCCAGCTGTATCGGAGTTAAAATAAATATAAATAAACAATTTATATAACTAATATTTTTGATACCGGTCAGAGAAGGGAGAAGCAGCATGAAGCAACCGGCTTTTACCTATAAAATCGAGCTGCCTTCCGGGGGCATAAAGCCAAACGAGCAGCTGCCTGCTTTGTTTACTCTCCATGGAATGGGCTCCAACGAGGAGGATATGGCCGGGCTCACCGCAGCTATAGGCTCCCGCTTCATCCGCATCCATATCCGCGGCAGCCTGGAATCGGGGCGCGGCTTTCAATATTACACGCTGCTCGGGTTGGGGAACCCTAACCGGGAAAGCTTCGATACCGCCATCAGGCAATTGGCGGACTTCATTGCCTACGCCACCGATGCCTATCCTATTGATGCGGGCAAACGTTACATTCTCGGCTTCAGCCAAGGCGCTATTTTGGCCATGACGCTGGCTTTGACCCAGGGAGACGGTGTGAAGGGTATTATCGCCTTAAACGGATATGTGCCTGAGTTTGTGAAGCAAGAATATACGCTGCGGCCGCTGTCCGGAACCTCCCTGTTTATCTCTCACGGGGAGATGGATCAGGTCTTTCCCGTACGGATTGCTTATGAGACCGAGAGTTTTTTCCGGCCCCTCGCCCCGGCGTTGCCCTTCAAAATTTACCAGGCAGGCCATAGAGTGACCGAGGAGAACAGACAGGATATTGCGAATTGGCTTGAACAGGAGCTATCCAAATAAATGAATGGGAGTGAAGGATTATGATGCCGTCTTATTTTTTCGCACATGGGGCGCCTACGATTGTACTGGAGAACCATGCCTATAACGACTTCCTGAAGAGCTTTGCCGCCAACCACCCCAAACCCAAAGGGATTGTGGTGTTCTCCGCCCATTGGGAGGAACCCGTCCAAACGGTCAGCGCTGTGGAGGGAAAATATGAAACGATTTATGATTTCGGCGGCTTCCAAAAGGAGCTGTACGAGATGACCTATCCGGCGCCGGGAGACCTGGCGTTAAGCCGGAAGGTGTCCGCTTTGTTCGCAGAGCGGGGGATTGTCAGTGCGAAGGATGAAACCCGGGGGCTGGACCATGGCGCTTGGGCCGTTCTCAAGCTGCTGTATCCAGAGGCGGATATTCCGGTTGTGGCGCTGTCCGTCAACAGGCATCTGTCTAACGAGCAGCAGTATGAAATCGGCCGGGCCCTGGCGGAGCTGCGGATGGATGATATTCTCATCAAAGGCAGCGGCGGAACGGTGCATAATCTGCGGCAGGTGAACTGGGGAGCTGCAGGTGTGGACGGCTGGGCCGCGGACTTCGATCAGTGGCTGGAGGAGAAGCTGGTGAGTTGGGATCTGCCCGCTCTGTTCCGTTATCAGGAGCTGGCCCCTCAAGCCAGGGCCGCAGTGCCCACCAGTGAGCACTTTATCCCGCTTTTACTGGCCATGGGCGCAGGAGATGCCACCCGCAAGGCGGAGCTGCTGCACCGGAGCTACCAATATGGCAATCTCAGCCTAAGCGCGTGGGAGTTTAAATAAGTCCCCCAAAAGTGACGTGATGCTCTGAAGCTTATTCCGGGTACTTTCGGGGGAGCCCCCGAAAAAGAACGCCCAAAAAAATGACCCCCATACCGAATGGTTTGGGGGTCAGGCTTTTCGTACTTATTTTTCCTTATAGTCGACAATCGGTTTGATGATCTGGGAGATCAGCCGGATTTTTTCGGCGGAGCATCCTTCAAGCATGGCGATGATTTCATTGCGCATATAGTCGCGTGTGCCGTTGTTGGCGCCGCTTAGAATATATTCCGGCGTTTCCTCCAGCATAATGCACAATTCCGAAAGACGGTCCAGATTAATGGGCGTCCGTCCGCGTTCGATTTTGCTGATGTAAGCATTGGAGACATCCAGCTTTTCAGCCAGCTGTTCCTGCGTCAGCCCCTTGCCTTCCCGGGCCTGACGGATTCTTTTGCCGATTACCGAGTAGTCAAATGCCATATGATCACCTATCCAAACTATAGCAATCCAGGAAAAAAGGAAACATACATGCAAATTCAACTTGAACCCCTAAGTTCATTGGTATATAATAGGGGAAGGAAAAAATTACATAACCTGTGTTCCTCAGACAAGAAAGGGTGGCTAATGGATGGCCCTTATCATCATTATGTTCGGCCTCGGCTTCACCGGAGTTGCCATCATCACAATCTTGGAGGTCTCTTATAGGAAAAAAATGAAGGAAGAATCCACAAAAGAGTAGTGTAAAACGGAGAGGGAATCCGCCGCAAACCATATTTTTGGAAAAGTAAGAAATCAAGAGGATTTCTCTGTATTATGAAGGAAATATGAAGAAAATGGGGCCCCATTCCGGCGAGCCTCATTTTTTGTCATTTTTCTTGATAATGTTGGGCCTTTTCTGTATAATCGTGCTTGTTTGATTTTTAATCTGTGAATTGGGGGTTAGTGAGTTGGGAAAAGCTCTGATTATTGGCGCCGGCGGCGTTGCAAGTGTTGTTGTGCACAAGTGTTGCCAGAATCCGGACGTTTTCGAGGAAATTTGCATTGCCAGCCGCACGAAAGAGAAGTGCGACGCGCTCGCGGCCAAGCTTGACGGAGGCAAAACGAAGATTCAGACTGCCAAGCTTGATGCTGATAATACGGATGAGGTGATTGCCCTCATTAAGAGCTTTGGCCCGGATGTGGTCATTAACGTGGCTCTCCCCTATCAGGATTTGACCATTATGGACGCGTGTCTGGCTACCGGAGTCCACTATGTGGATACGGCCAACTATGAGCCGCCGGAAGTGCCGAAGTTTGAATATAAATGGCAATGGGCTTACCGGGAAAGATTCGAGAAGGCCGGCATCACCGCCCTCCTGGGCAGCGGCTTCGATCCCGGCGTAACCGGCGTATTCTGCGCCTATGCCCAAAAGCATCATTTCGACGAAATTCATTCCATTGATATTGTGGATGCCAACGCCGGGGATCACGGTTATCCCTTCGCCACCAACTTCAACCCGGAGATCAATATCCGGGAAATTACCGCCAACGGCCGGTACTGGGAGAATGGTGAATGGATCGAAACCCCGCCGTTGTCCGAGAAGAAGACCTATGATCTGCCGGAAATCGGACCGAAGAACATCTACCTGCTGTACCATGAGGAGCTGGAATCCCTGGCCCTGAACATCAAGGGCTTGAAGAAAATCCGCTTCTGGATGACCTTCTCCGACAATTACCTGAACCATCTGAAGGTATTGGAGAATGTGGGCATGACCTCCATCGAGCCGATTATGTTCGAAGGCCGCGAGATCATCCCGCTGCACTTCCTGAAGGCGATTCTGCCTGACCCGGCCTCCCTGGGTCCCCGCACCAAGGGCAAAACCAACATCGGCTGCATTATCCAAGGCATCAAGGACGGCAAGCCCAAGACCTATTATGTCTACAACGTTTGTGTGCATGAGGAGTGTTACGCGGAAGTGGGCTCCCAAGCCATCTCCTACACCACCGGTGTGCCTGCCATGATCGGCGCTATGATGATTCTGAAGGGCATCTGGAAGAAGCCCGGCGTATACAATATCGAAGAGTTCGATCCGGATCCGTTTATGGAAGAACTGAACAAACAAGGTTTGCCGTGGCAGGAGGATTTCTCCCCCACGCTTCTCGATTAAGGAAGTGAGCACATACATGGATATTGACTTCGGGGCGCTGCCCTCACCCTGTTATATCGTGGACGAACGGCTTCTGGTGAAGAATCTGGAGATTCTGGATTCGGTGCAGAAACGCACGGACTGCAATATTCTGCTGGCCCTGAAGGGCTTCGCCATGCATGAGGTATTCCCGCTGGTGGGCCAATACCTCAAGGGTGTGACCGCCAGCTCCCTTCACGAGGCCCGGTTGGGCCGCGAGAAGATGGGCAAGGAGGTTCACGCTTACGCCCCTGCATATGTGGACCGGGAATTCGATGAGCTGCTTGGTTACATTGACCACATTGTCTTCAATTCCTTCCATCAGTGGAAGAAGTACAAGGACAAGGTGCAGGCTGTTCCCGGCAAAAAAATCGAAGTGGGCATCCGCATCAATCCGCAATATTCGGAGGGACGCACGCCCATCTATGATCCCTGCTACGCGCATTCCCGCCTGGGCGTCACCCTGGATCAGTTCCGGGGCGATGAGCTGGACGGAGTGGACGGGCTTCACTTCCACACCATGTGCCAGCAGAACTCCGATACCCTGGAGCGGACCGTTGCCGTGGTGGAGGAAAAGTTCGGCGAGCACCTGAAAAAGCTCAAGTGGCTCAACATGGGCGGCGGACACCACATCACCCGTGACGATTATGATGTGGACCGGCTGGTTCGTGTAATCAACCGCCTGAAGGAAACCTACGGCTTCCAGGTGTATCTGGAGCCGGGGGAAGCGGTAGCCCTGAACTCCGGCTTTATGGTGGCCACGGTAGAGGATATTATCTACAATGGCATGGATATCGCCATTCTCGATACCTCCGCGGCAAACCATATGCCCGATGTGCTGGAGATGCCGTACCGGCCGGAAATCATCGGCGCCGGCGAGCCCCAGCAATACCCGCATACGTATCGTTTGGGCGGGCTGACCTGCCTGGCCGGAGACGTGATCGGCGATTATTCCTTCCCGAAGCCTCTGGAGCCTGGAGATAAGCTGGTGTTTACGGATATGGCCATCTATTCCATGGTCAAAACCAATATGTTCAACGGCGTCAACCTGCCGGCCATTGCCACCTTCAACGAAGCGAACGGCATCAAGGTTGTGCGGGAGTTCGGGTATCAGGATTACGCCTCGCGTCTGTCCTGAGAAGCTGACAGCCGGAATCACTTCGAATAGGCAGGGTAACCCCTGCACAGGTATTGAACGAACCCTCTCCGGGTAATGACCGGAGAGGGTTTTTGCATGTGGGCAGAAGGGGGTTTGGGGGTGTGATGGGAGGCGAGGGGAGCGTGCATTTGTCTTTGTCTGCTGCCAGTAGTGCTGTGTCTGGAAGGGGAGCCTAACGGACCCGGAGGCCGTTATTAGGAGCAATAACGTTGGTTGTTCCTCTGAACGGACTGAGGAGCCGTTATGTGCCTGGAAATCCCCTTTTTTAGCGCCTAAGGGGAGAAATAACGTCCCCTCTGTCCGCAAAAACCCAAAAAGGCGCAAATTGAACGAAATAGCGGAACTACAGTCCGTATAACAAAAAGAGAAGCAAAGATTCGGTTGTATGCTTCCGGGTTATACTGGTATCTTAAACATATAAGATATGGGTAATGGATGATATAGGGAAACTTCGACCTATAAGGGAGGGGGAGGATTATGAAATATCTGCCGCAGCCCAGAAGCAGGCGCTGGCTGGTCTGGTTCGTTTGGTATGCGATTATGATGACCATCGTGATGTGGCTTGCCCGCTTCGCCGTCTGGCGGAATGAAACCGATCTGTGGCTTGCTCTCCGGCTTCTGTTGTTCAGCGTCATTGTGGCGGCGGTCATTAACGGGATGGGCTGGCTGGGGGCGCGCTGGTTCTGGCTGTTGTCCTCAATAGGCATTGGCATAGGACTGGCGTCCATGATTCGCAGCGCTTATCTGAATATTGACGCCTGGGGGGATCTGATCGGTTTTCTTTATTTCATGCTGTTCTCCGCCGCGGGAATGGCCTTGGGCTTAGTGGCGGAGCTCATCCGCTATATCCGTCTCCGCCTCAGGCAACGTAAGACCTCCTGACTCTTCCCTAAACCCAAAACACTCCCGTTCACCGCAGGTATGCATGCGGCGGCAGGGAGTGTTTTTGTGTAGGCTGGTTTGGCTCAGGGATTAAGCCGATCCTCCGGGACAAAGCCGTAAACCACCTGATTGGTCCCGGTCATCTTGAATTTGATCATATAACCGGCAGCGCCGGATTCGTAGATCGCCATATTGTCCAACACGGATTCGATCTTCTGCTTATCCGTAATGGAAACCGGGGTGCTGACGGAGGTTTGGAACCGGTATTCCTGCTCCGACGGGAAGCTGTACCGATCTGCGGAGAGCACAGGGTCCATCAGCACCGCCTCCAGATCTGTCACATTGGCCGGGATGAGCTTCACCTTGGTAGCGTACCCCTTGGCTGTCATCCAGGCATCCAGCTCCTTAAAGGATTTTTTCCAGAAATACCGGCTCTGGTCGTTCTTTCCGGATGGCAGAATGCTCACTGTTGCCCACTCCAACCGGCGGTCGGTGAGGTCCTCATAAGTCATATTCTGGAGCTCCCGCTTCAGGATCTCTTGGAATTCCTTAATGTCCTGCGGGTTGGTAATCACAGCGGTTTTGGGGTTTTCGGCATACCTTCCCTCCGCGTAATATGCTCCCTCCAATGTTATCCGGTCAATGCTTTTGTCCAGCAAATCCAAATCGAAGACGGCTTTTTTGTACCCTTCTGTTTCCATCATCGGCTTTAATTGCTCTTCAATCAGCGGAACCGGAATGGCCGGATACGCACGGGAGAGGACCGAACCATCCTC
>JAEWAA010000092.1 GCA_023391955.1 Bacillota bacterium
TCGAGGATTCCCCTCTGAAGCTGCCCAGCTTGCGGTACACCTTCAGAAAAACCTCCTGGGTGATGTCGTCGGACATGTCGGAATTGCGGCAAAGGCTGAACGCATAATTCCAAACATCGTCTCCGTATGTAGTCATCAGATCCCGCAATGCGGTTCTGGTATCAGTCGTTTCGGCTGCGGCTTGCTGAAGATACTCAAAATTGGCCGTGCTTGCTTCCGTATTGGCATTCATTTGGTTTATACACCCTCCTCTACCCAATATTTAGACGCTTCGGGTGTGAAAAAAGTTCATGTTCCGGCAAAAATAACGTATATTTGTCAAAAATCACGCTTTGAATACTACAGACCATGGCGAAAAATGGGGTTGGGCAGTCCCTGCGGGCGCTAACGGAACTGAAAGGCCCTTAGAGGTTGAAATCTGCTGCTCCCGCGCGCTAACGGAACTCAGTGACGCTTAGCGGGGAAAAAGTGGACGAAAGGGCGGCCAAATGTGTGCTAAGCGCTTCTAAGTTCCGTTACAAATCAAATCGGGTTGGTTTCCGCCGCTAAGCGCTTCTGAGTTCCGTTAGAATAGTTCACGGCCTGGCGTCCGCTGCCAGAAACGAAGCGACGGGACAGACGCGGCACTTCGCATAAGCGGCTTACCCGGCCTCCATACTGAGCTGTTTACCCGCATTAGCCCTAAATCCGGTACGCCTTCCGGTACGCGGAGGGGCTCATGCCCATCTTCTTGGTGAAAATCCGGCTGAGATAGAAGCCGGTTTCGTAGCCGCAGGCTTCCGCTATAGTATCCAGACTAAAGGTGGTGCCGGTAAGCAGGCTGCAGGCATGCCGCATCCGCAGCTCCAGCACATGCTCGGACGGACTCAGTCCGAATACCGCTTTGTAGCGGCGGGTGAGCTGCACCGGCGTCAGCCCCAGCCGCTCCGCCAGTCCGGCCAGGCTGAGCGGCGTACATGCCTGCTCCTGAATGATCCGGCCTGCCACATCCATAACGGGATCATCGGGAAAACGGTGCTTCTCCTGTCCGATGCCCGATGAAGCGGGCTGGAGGCGTTCGAAGGCCAACTGCTTCCAGAGATCCTTCAGCAGATGATCCGACCAAGGCGCTACCCAAGAACCAGGGGACATGGCGGCACTTCTTAGATGGCCGAAGGTATTGAAAAGCCGCTGCGTATCCGCAACCTCCAGTTTATATCCCTCCAGACCCGGTAATTCTGTCACCTTGCTTCCATCCGGTCTGATGAAGGAAAAGGCCAGGAAGTGAAAGCTCAATACCTCTGTAACCCGTCTGCCAAAATCCGTCTCCGGCGGGCAGAGGACGATCTCCGCCAATCTAGCGGTGCCCCCGCTGCCAAGAATGTCGTATTCGAATTTTCCGCCGGCGACGGCAAACATGGTCCAGTGGGGATACCGGTCCGAATCCAGCAGGAACTTCTCCTTCTGGTGCCAATAATAATGATGCTCCAGCACCGGCGCAAGCTCCCACCAGCTCTCACTTGCCATGGCTATGTCCTCCTTCCGCCACTCCTGTTAAGTTATTGTCAATTGCGACCGGTGCCAGAGGCGGCTTTTCTCCAGCCGAGGGCGAGCACCGCCGCAAACAGCCCGATGCTTCCCCCCAGATAAAAGCCTGCGTCCAGGCCAAAGCCTTCATTGAGCCATCCGGCGATAAACGGTCCGGCGAACATGCCCAAGGCGTATACCGCCTGATAAAAGCCCATGGCTGTGGCCCGTTTGGCAGGCTCAATCTCCTGGATAGCCAATCCCAGCAGAAGCGGCAGATGCAATCCCTGGGCAAAGCCGTTTACCGCTTGAGTCAAGCAGAGCATGCCGAAATTGGGTACGAAGGGAATCGCCAGGGTACAGATGGCGCTTAAGGCGAAGCCTGCAAAGGCGGTATTCCAGGGCCCGAAGCGGGGGGCAATCACCTTGCCCGACAGAATCGAGGTGACGGCATGGGGAATCATGAAGCACACGCTTAAGAAGGTGAGCCCGCTTTTGCTGGCGCCGAGAAGCAATGCCTGGGATGGTGTGAACCCGAACATGGTAATAAAAAGGATACTATGGGCCAGAATGGATAAGGCGGACACCTTCAGCAGCATGGGGTTTGTGATGACGCTGCCCAGATCCTTCACCCGCATGGGGACACGGTCCTGTTGGGGAGGGGCTTCATACACGGCGAAGGCCAGCACCAGGCCGGCAATCCCCGCCGCACCTCCGGCCACAAACACAGAGGGCCAGCCCAGTCCGTCGGCCAAAAAGCCGGAGAGGGCCATGCCGATCAACTGGCCGGTGACAGTCAGGAAGCTGATGGTGCCCATGGCCCGGGTTGCCTGCTCCGGCGGGTAATAGGCAGCGAACAGCACCGTAAACCCTACCCATGCGGAGGCGGAGACGCCCGCCACGGAGCGGGCCAGAAGCGGCCACAGCCAGTGGCCGGGTATAAGAAACATGAAGCAGCTGATAGTGGCTGCGGCAAAACCGAGAAACAGAAACGGCTTGCGTTTGCCCAGCTTATCTGAATATATCCCCAGCGGCAGCCGGATGAGGATCTGCATAAACCCGTAGCTGCCCAGAATGATGCCGATCACGCTGAAGGAATAGCTTTTGCTTTCGAGGTAAGGGGAGAGCACGGGCACATAGGTATACATACTGATCCAATACAGGATGGTGGCAGCGCAAAAAATAGACAGCCTGCTGCGGCTGACGGTGCTGTGCGGCCGGTTTTGCTCCAGCCGGGAGGCGGTTGCGGACATCGGTTTGCGGCTCCTTCTTGATGAAAGTGGTTTGCTTCATTTTAACATGGTTTAAGGAAAAGATAAGGAGAAATTCCTTTTCACGTTAAGAAAGGTCTACTAAAATGGAAGAGGCTTACCAACACACGGCCGTAATGGCAGGCGGCACTGTAATCCTATGAAGGAGGCACTATGTCCAATTCTGCACCGATTCTCGAACTGCGCAATGTAACCAAGCGCATTGGCGGCAAGACCATTGTGGACCATCTGAGCTTCGATATTCCACAAGGAGTGGTTTTTGGCTTATTGGGTCCCAACGGGGCCGGCAAAACCACCACCATCCGGATGATTACCGGTTTGATTTCCATGACCGAGGGCTCTGTAAAAATCGGCGGGTTAGATGTGAGCTCCCGCTTTGAGGATGCCATGAAGCTGATGGGCGGCATTGTGGAAAATCCGGAGATGTACAAGTATCTGACGGGCTACCAGAATCTGGTCCACTTCTCCCGGATGCATGAAGGGATCAGCAAGGACAGGCTGAAGGAAGTCATCGATCTGGTTGGTTTGGGCAACCGGATTCACGATAAGGTCAAGCGGTACTCCCTGGGCATGCGGCAGCGTCTGGGTGTGGCCCAGGCGCTTATGCACCGGCCCAAGCTTCTGATTCTCGATGAACCTACGAACGGATTGGATCCGGCGGGGATCCGCGAGCTGCGGGATTATCTGCGGCGGCTGGCCCGGGAGGAGGGGATTACCGTGCTGGTCTCCAGCCATCTGTTGTCCGAGATGGAGCTGATGTGCGACCGGGTTGCGGTGATCCAAACCGGCAAGCTGGTGGGGATCCAGGAGATGGGCGACATTACCCGGGCAGATGGGGCAGGGCATGTCCGGTTCGATATTTCCCGGCCTGTGGAAGGGGCGGAGATTATCGGCCGCCTGTATCCGGAGGCGAAGGTGCTGGCGGATACCTCGGGCTTCGAAGCCATTCTCGAGCGGGAGGAAATTCCGGTAATCATCGAGCACCTGGTGAAGGAGGGCTTCCGCGTTTACGGCGTGAAGGCCAGCGGCAGGTCTCTGGAGGATAAATTCTTGGAAATGACGGGGAGTGGACAAATTGAGTAGAATGCGCCCTTTGGTGATGAATGAAAATATGAAAATCTACCGCCGTCCGCGGACCTGGGTCATGCTGGGAATTGTGCTGGCCATCCTGCTTGCCTCTGTTGTGATCAACAAGATCTATGAGCGGCCCTCTCCGGATGAGGGGGATTACCGCCAGCGGCTGGAGCAGCGGATTACCAATATGGAATCCCAGCTGAATGATCCCAATATGGCGGCGGATCAGGAATACGCGAAATATCTGAAGGAGACGGTAATGGTCTCCCGTTATGCCTTGGAGCATAATTACGATACGGAAAAGCAGACCCTGTGGAGCACGGTGATGTTCTCCTCCAATCTGATTACGCTGCTGTCTATTTTCACCATCGTAATCGCGGCGGATATTGTGGCGGGTGAATTTGCCGGAGGGACCATCAAGCTGCTGCTGATCCGGCCCGTACGACGCTGGAAGATTCTGTTGTCCAAATATCTGTCCACGCTGCTCTTCGCCATATTCGGTCTTGTGCTGATGCTGGTGAGCGCCATGATCATCGGGGCGGTGGCATACGGTGTAGATGGCTTCAGCATCCCGTTCCTGGCGGTGAAGGACGGAGCGGTGGTAGAACGCAGCATGTTCATGCAGAGTCTGGTGAACTATGGTTATGAATGCGTCAGCCTGGTGATGATGGTAACCTTCGCCTTTATGATCTCGTCTGCCTTCCGCAGCTCGTCCATGGCTATCGGTCTGTCCCTTGGATTGATGTTCCTGGGCAACATGATCACTGCGGTGCTGCAGCGTTACGACTGGATCAAATATTTCCTGTTCTCCAATCTGAATCTGCGGCAATATACGGCGGGAAGGGAGCCTGTGGTAGAAGGGATGACCATGGGATTCTCCATCGTTATGCTGATCTTATATTTCGCGGCGTTTGCCGCCGTTGCGTGGAGCCTGTTTACCAAACGGGATGTGACGGCATAGCATCATCAATACGGAAGGGCCGGATATCTGCCCCCATCGGGGAGAATCCGGCCCTTTTTGTTTGCGGAAACTCGCGGAAACCCTTTTATCCGTTATGGAGGGTCACGCAGTTTTTGCCTTTATGCTTGGACTTGTACAGGGCCGCATCGGCAAGCTTCATCACCTCTTGAAGGTCTGCCTCGTCCTCAGGCCACGCGGCGGCGCCAATGCTGATGCCCACAATGGCTTCCCTGCCGTCCAGCAGATAAGGCTCGCGGATGGCGTCGAGAATGCGGCCTGCCGCCGCCATGGCTACCTTTCTGCTGTCGGCGTGGCCGTGGCGCAGCACGGCCACGAATTCGTCGCCCCCCAGCCGCGCGGCCATATCGCCCTCCCGCAGCTGGCCAAGGAGACGCTGAGCCACAATCCGCAGGAGCTCATCCCCGGCAGCGTGGCCGAGGGTATCATTCACTTTTTTGAACCCGTCCAAATCCATGTACATAAGAATGGCGCCGCTGCCCGGGGAACTCCTCCGGTCCGCGATCAGGCGGGTGTATTCCTCGAAGCCCACCCGATTGGGCAGGCCGGTAAGCCGGTCATGATGGGCGAGGTTCTCCATATGGCCCAGCGCCGCTTCCGTCGAGGTAAGGTTGCGCAGCAGGTTGCCCAGGGAATCCGTGAGGTTCTCAATATCGGCGATCCCCTTGTGCCGGGGAAGCTCAATCCGCTCGCCGGATTGGATCCGTCTGGCGGCAGCGGCGATATTGGTCAGCGGCTTGGACACCATGCCTGCCACAAGCCAGCCCAGCACAGCGAACAAGGCGGCAGCGGCAAACCCGATAATAAATATATACCGCTGCATGTCATCAACGGATTGGTAAGCGATATCCTTCGGCTCCCGGACCAGAACCGTCCAGTCCAGCCCGCCGTAATTCATATAGCCGTCACCGTAGGCATAGCCGGTTACGTAGCTTTTGCCGTCCGGCCAAGCCTCCAGAGCCCAGCTGCCTTTTTGGGAAGAGGCTTTCTGAAAGCTGTCCAGCTGCAGGGATTGTCCCACCAGCTCCTTGGGCCCCAACAGCACCACATTATCCCTGCGGCTGACCACCATGATGTCCACATGCTCCTTCAGGGAGGAATAGGATTCCAGGAGGGAGTTCTCCATTTCCTTGGACCATTCCCAGCTCAGATGGGCTGCCAGCACACCGCTGAATTGTCCGGCGGAATCGGTAAGGGGAACGCTGATATCCACGAATTGCATGGCTTCGCCGGTAGGGTTGGGGAGCAGCTTGGCCAGCAGCACGGCTTCGTGGACGTCGCCGATGAATTTTCCCTTGGAGCCTTCCTTAAACACTGGACGTTGGCTGATGTCCACACCCCGGAGCAAATTCTCTGTGGAGGCGGCAACCACACCTGAGGCATCCGTCAACCCGATCCAGGTAAAAGAGGGGATATTGGCCTTCAACTCCTGCAGCAGCTCCTGTGCGTCTGCACGCTCCTGCGGGTTGCGCAGCACGTCAAGCTTGCTCACCACATCAATTTCGCCGGAGCGGGACCACATGAAATAGTCCAGCTTGTCCGACATTTGGTAGGCGATGCCGCCCAGGGTATTGCCGATTTCCTTCTCAATATTATTGCTGGAGATGCGGTTGATCACCACTCCCATCAGAATCGTCAGGAGGATCATCAGCAATCCGAATACAAGGGAAAGACAGGTCCTCAGTTTGATGGACATTCCCAAATCAGCAACCTTTCACATTCGATACACCTCTTATAACGATACACCTATTATAAAATGTCGAAATATAAGCTTCAATGTCGATTTATATTCATTCTGTGAATAAAGACGTAAATCCCGCAATCCGTTACGCTTTTGATATAATAGTAGAATCCGCGGAAAAATAGGTGATAGCGGATGGGAGACTTCCGTTATCCGTTTTAACAGGGCTTAACGTCGTGTAATAAAGGAAGCTGGCATTCCTCTATTGCGGCTGAGATTTCTCCGGCATAAATTTTACACAGCATCCATGCAGTGTTTTGGCAAAAGGAGTTGGAACCATCAATGGAAAATTCTCGTCTTGAACAGCAGCGCCGGCTGCGTAAATCACGGAATAAACGGATGAAGGTTGCGGCTGCAGCCTCCGCAGCGGTGGTTGTAATTGCTGCCGTATGGCTGGGGCAGAGCCTGCTCCGGGATCATGCGGATAGCAGCTCCCCCACCAGTGCTTCGATAGCACCCACTCAAACGCCGGGAGGCGGCGGGGGTTCACCTTCCGTTCAAGCCACACAGTCGCCGAAGTTGAGCCCATCTCCATCGGCATCGGCGTCAGGCTCGGGAGTGGGAGTGGGCGTGCCGCCTGTATCCACCACCATCCCCATAAGAGGCACAACGTCCCCTTCCTTCCCTTCAAGCGGTGCCGGGGACAAAGTGAGTATGGCCTTTACGGGGGATGTTATTTTTGCGGGGAATGTGGAGACCATTCTCAAAACCAACGGCTATGATTACCCGTACCGGGAAATCGCGGAGCTCTTGCAGAAGCCGGATTTCACCATCGCCAATCTGGAGACGCCTATTACCACCCGGGGCGACCAGCAGCAGAAGCAATACACCTACCGCTCCAGTCCCGACGCCCTCCCGGCCTTCAAGGCGGCAGGCTTCGATATCGTCAACTTGGCCAACAACCACATTTTGGATTACGGCCAGGATGGACTGTTGGATACGATCAAGGCTTTAGATGCGAAGGAAATCTTACATACAGGTGCGGGTAAAAATTTGGAGGATGCTTACCGCCCGGTGATCGTGGAGAAAAACGGCATCAAGGTTGCTTTTTTGGGGTTCAGCCATAAAGTGCCGGACAACTCCTGGAAGGCCGGTAAAAACCAACCCGGCACCACGCAGCTTTACGATCCCAAACAGGCTGTCAAAACCATTGAGGAAACCCGGGACAAGGCGGATCTGGTGGTGGTAATGGCTCATTGGGGCGAGGAGAAGGCGGAGAAGCCGTTGGAGGAGCACCGCAAAAT
>JAEWAA010000241.1 GCA_023391955.1 Bacillota bacterium
CCGAAGCTGCCTTGGTTGTTCAGGATATGCTCGGGAATACCGATTTTGCCGATGTCGTGGAGAATGCTGCCGAACCGGAGATCGTGAAGCTCCTGGCGGCTCAGATTCAAGGCCCGTCCGATAGCCAGGGAATAATCCATGACCCGTTCGCAATGGCCCCGGGTATAGGCATCCTTGACTTCAATAGCGTTGACCAGAGCCCGGACCGTTTCAAAATAACTGCTCTGGTTTTCCCGGAGGCTGTTCTCCAGCTCATGCTGGATGCGGCCCCGCTCCTCCAGCAGCTCCCGGATTTCGCCGGCCATCTGCTCCACCTTTCTGCCCAGCAGGGCAAATTCGTCATTGGAGCGGATGTCCAGGCTCACCTCATAATCGCCTCGGGAAATTTTCTGGATGCCTGAGGCAATGGCCTGGATAGGTTTGGTGATGGCACGGGACCGGTAGAAGCCGTAGCTGCCGGCGATACAAGCCGCTGCAAGCACCAATATGGTAGAGATGAGAAGATTCCTCAACAGGGATTGCCGGAGGCTGTCCTCGTTGTAAATAATCTCGATAACGTTGATTTCATTGCTCCCTGAGGCATTCACCAGCCGGTAGGGGACATATTGGTGAATGGCCTTTTTTTCCCCGTAAACAGCCTCTGTTTCCACTGTCTCCAAGGTATCCTTGGCTTGGACAAAAGCAGGGAGATGCGTTCCCTCCACCCGGTAATTCAGCCCGTTGCCGTCCTTCTTGTAGGAAACCCCCAAATAATCAAACAGGATTACCCGGTCGATAAACGGATTTTCCTGGACGACCGCCGTTTCGAAGTTATCGAAGGTGCTGGTTTTTAGCATGAGGAGGCGCGGGTCAATGAGGGTGCCCGTCTCAAAAATGTATTGGCCGTCCCCAGAGGGAAGATAGCAAAATTTGGTCAAATTGGACTCGTTCAAGGAGAGGCTGATCCGCGACCCGGCGAAGCCGCCCTCCCGCACCACACCATCGAGATAGCGGGTAAAGTCGCTGTACGGCTTGAAGTTCAGCCCGATATCCCCGGGATTGGTGGAGGCGATAACCGTATAGCTCCGGTCAATGATATACAGATCCATATCCGGCTTGTCCGCAATAAAAGGCTGCAGATCAAAGCCGATCCCGCCCGTGCTGGAATAATGGCTGCGTACCGCCTCCAGTATGGGCCGTGCTTCCTCTTCCATGGGACGCTCCACCAGCAGATTCATCCGGTCGGCATCCGCCACGGTATTCCTGATCCGCTCCTCAATCATCCTCCGGTTCTGTCTGAAGTTATCCTCAAGCAGATGTTTCACAAAGAAATATTGGAAGGCGCCCATCAGACCGGACATGAGGAGAACGACGCTGAACAGCAGAAGTCCGAGCTTAAGCTTGAAGGGATAAAGAGATGGACGGCTCAGGGAAAGCATGGATGGGGGGATCACCTGCCAGAAGATAATGGATGGGGAGCTTGAAAGATATATATGTATTGTATATAGAATTCGGGAAAAAGGATATATCATCTATAAAAAATCAACCTGTTTTCTAAATTCCGCCTCATTGTAAACACTTACAGGAAAAGGGATAATGACCCTATCAAAGCATAAGGGGGATTTGTTTATGAAATATCGGTTCAAATGGATCAATCTGGCGCTGGCAGGCACCCTGACTCTGGGGTTGGCCGCTTGCGGCGGCAACAGCTCCGGCGCAGGCAGTGCAAGCCCGGATGCCACCAAGGCACCGGCCGCCACCAAGGAAGCCTCCTCTGGGTCCAAGGGAGACAAGATCACCATTACCTTCCAGAACATTTATCCCGATCCCACCGATCCCAAAAACGGCCTGATGAAGAAAATCGTCGCCGCTTATGAGGCGGAGCACCCCAACATCAAGATTGAGCTGGATTCCCTGAATACCGACCAGCAGAAGCTGAAGCTGAAAACCCAGGCAGCCTCCAACGAGGTGCCGGACATCACCATCGTGAACCCGTCGGCACAGATGAAGCCGTATGTGGATGCCAAGCTGCTGGCCCCCCTGAATGATATGGTGGAGCAAAACGGCCTGAAGGCCACCTTCCAGGAAGGCATTCTCGATTATTATACCTTCGACAAAAATCTGTACGCCCTGCCGGACGGAAATAACATCGCAGTCGTCTTCTACAATAAAGAGCTGTTCGCCCAAGCTGGAGTCAAGGTGCCGTCCACCTTTGAGGAAATGGTCAGTGCGGTCAAAACCCTCAAGGAGAAGAAAATCACGCCCATGGCCATCGGCGAAAAGGATACCTGGACGGGCTCCTTCCTGTTCATGAACATGCTGCTGCGCACTAATAACGGACCGGGTTTCCTCTCCGACGTAATTGCCGGCAAAAGAACCTTCGAGGACCCGGCGTTTGTGGAAGCCATCGACGCCTTCCAATCCCTGGTGCAGGCAGGAGCCTTCCAGGAGGGTGCCACCTCCTTTGATTACAATGCAGGGGAAAACCTGTTCAAAACCGGGAAAGCAGCCATGTACTTTATGGGCAGCTGGGCCACAGGCGGCATTGAAACCTCCTCCGTCAACGGCAAGGTGGGGGTGTTCAAATTCCCGACCATCAACGGCAAGGGCAATGCCAATGAATTTATGCTGGCGCCGGGCAGCGCCTTCGCTATCTCCGCCAACAGCAAACACCTGAAGGAAACCAAGGACTTCCTGAATTACTTCATGCTGAGCTTCCCCAAGGAAGCCTTTAAGGTGAAGGGTGCCGTAGGTTTGGCGCAAAAGGTGGACGGTGATTTCAAGGCCAACGGCTATTCGGATATGGCTATCGAAGTGATGAATCTGTTCAAGGATGTGAAGGGCGGCGACCTGGCCTTTGACAACACCATGAACCCGGGCACAGCCCAAGGCCACCTGCAAAGCATCCAGAACCTGTTTGTCCAAAAGATGGATTCCAAGGTAACCGCCAAGGAGCATCAAACCGCGTATCAGTCCAACAACAAATAAGAGACAGCAAAAAAAGGCGGTGGAGGGGGGAGCGGACCTCTTCCACCGCTATCTGTTCGAGGAGGGAAACCATATGAACGTATTGCGTGTATCCAAGCTGACTATCGGACTGTTTGTGCTGCCCTGTCTGCTTCTATACAGCTGCCTGGTGTTTGTGCCCATCGGGGTGTCCATTTACAGCGGGCTCTTGGACTGGAACGGCATCGGCCAGGCGCATTTTGTGGGGCTGGACAATTTCCGGACCCTGCTGTTTCACGATCCCGTCTTTTGGCCGGCGGTGAAACGGACCCTGAATTTCGCCCTCTTCTCTATGGCGGAAATTCCCGTGGCGCTGCTGTTGGCCATCTTGCTGAACCGTTTTGTGAAGAAGCCGAATTTTCTCGTGTCCAGCTATTTTATGCCGGTTATTCTGTCGGTGGTCATTATCGGCCAATTGTGGAAAACCATCTATAACCCTGCCTCCATGGGCGGCATGCTCAACCAGCTGCTGGAGCTGGTGGGGCTGTCGGGCCTGACCCGGAGCTGGCTGACCGACCCGTCGGTGGCCATGATCGCCCTTTATTTTGTGGCCCTGTGGCAATATCTCGGCTACCACACCTTAATCCAGTTCACCGGCATCCAGAACATCCCTGCCGATATCTACGAGGCTGCGCGGATTGACGGCGCAGAGGGCTGGAAGGCGGACTGGCATATCACCCTGCCCATGAATATTCCGATTTTCAAAATATCCATTGTCCTGGCTTTTATCGGCTCCCTCCAGGCCTTCGACATGATTATGGTTATGACCGCAGGGGGCCCGGCCCACGCCACGGACGTCATCTCCACCCATATGTACAACATGTCCTTCCTGTCCATGAAATACGGCTACGGCAGCTCCATTGCCACCTTCCTGGTGGTGCTGTGTTTGGGGGCCACCGTCATCATCAACATGCTGTTCAACCGCCTCGAGCGGAAATATTCCTGAAGAAAGGAGGCAACGCCCATGAATTCCGCTGCAACCGCCACTGTGAAGCCTGTTGCTTCCCGCGTCAGGAAACGCCTGTCGCCGGTTAAGCTGCTTGTGTATCTGTTGTTCGGCATCCTGCTGGTCACCCAGCTGTATCCGCTGGTTTGGCTGGTGCTGTATTCGCTGAAAACCAACGAGGAAATCCTGTCGGGGAGCTTCTTCGCTCTGCCCCATATCCCGCAGTGGGAAAACTTCCGCAATGCTATCGAAGCCGGAAGCTACTTCCGGTACCTGTTCAACAGCGTCAAGGTCACCTTCATTACGATGGGAAGTGTGCTCCTGTTAAGCTCCATGGTGGCCTTCGCCATCAGCCGGTTCCGCTGGCGCTACGGGCAGGCGGTGATGGTCCTGTTCCTCATCGGCATGATGATCCCCATGCAGGCCACGCTGCTTCCTTTGATGAAAATGTTCAAGCAAATTTCGGTTCTCAATACCCACTGGGCGCTGATTCTGCCGTACATCGCCTTTCAGACGCCTATCGCCGTTTTTATTCTGAGCGGCTTCATGAAGACCATCCCCCACGAAATCGAGGAATCGGCGGTGGTGGACGGAGCAGGCA
>JAEWAA010000130.1 GCA_023391955.1 Bacillota bacterium
GAGTTGAACCCCAGGGGCTCAGACGCGCGGAAGCTGGAAGAAGCGATAGCGGGGAACAGGTGGTAGCAGAAGGTGGTAGCGGGGAGCAGGCGGGGAGGCGCGGGCCGGGGCACGGCTAACACGGGCCGGAACGCTAACGAATCTGAGCAACGCTATTTCACCATATAAAGGCATGTTATCAATCTAACGAATCTCAGACACGCTATTTGTCCGATTGGCGCCGAAATGCGTTCAAACAGGCATAATAGCGTGTTACAGATTCGTTAGATTTTTTAGCATGCCTGTTTTCGCTAAATAGCGTGGCAGAGATTCGTTAGAGAAAGGGCTGCGGCTCCGACCATGTTTTTCATAAAAAATTACTTTGACAAGGAGCATTCTTCCAACTTATAATTCCTATATTATAACTAGGTATTATCGGAATGGTGAGGGATGTTTATGGATTGGACAATTGCCTGTCTGGGACTGCTGGTTGGGCTTCTGGTGGGGTTAACCGGTGTAGGCGGCGCGGCGCTGCTGACTCCGCTTCTTGTGATGATTGGCATCCATCCTTCCATCGCGGTAGGCACGGATCTATTTTACAATTCCATCACCAAGCTGTTCGGCACCTTCCAGCATTGGCGGCAGCGCACCGTAAATCTGACACTGGTCCGTTATCTGGCTATCGGCAGCATTCCCGGCGCGGTTTGCTCCATCATCCTTCTGAAGGTATTTGACAGCTTTTTTCAGGATTCGGAGACCTTTCTGAAACATGCCTTAGGCATCGTGCTGATTATCGCCTCCTTGGCCACTCTGTTGAAGCCGCTGTTCAAATTCCGCCAGCCGCCTGCAGATGAAGCGGGGGAGGGCCCATCCGTTTATCAAGCCAAGCGGAAGCAGGTTGTAGTCATCGGCTTTGTCCTTGGTTTTATTGTAGGGATGACCTCCATTGGATCGGGTTCGCTGTTTGCCCTGGCCATGCTGTACCTGTTCCGGATGAAAGCCTCGGAGATTGTGGGCACGGATATCGCCCATGCCTTCCTGCTGGTAACGGTGGCGGGTATTCTCCACGCCAGCTTCGGCAATGTGGACTTCGTCCTGGCCGGGAACCTGCTGGTAGGCTCCATCCCCGGTGTGCTGGTGGGAAGCCGTCTCTCCGCCAGGATTCCCGCGGTTCCCTTGCGGACGGCCATGGCCGGCATTATCCTGCTGAGCGGCCTCAAAATGATTTAAACCTTTACCCCGTCAGGTCTGTGGGCCTGCGGGGTTTCTCGTTATTTTCAAGGGGAAGCAGGAGAAGCAGGAATGATATGAGAATATTGCAGGAGTAACGGAAGGAGGGGGGACATGAACAAAACCATTGCTGTGGTAGGGGAGTACCGCGGGAATTCCAAACCCCAGGCGGCACTGAACGCTGCTCTGGAGGATATCCGGGACGGCTTCGGGTATCCGGTGGATTACGAATGGGTGGACACGGATGAGGTGGAGCGGATGGGAGCGGCGCTGTTAAAAGGGTACGCAGGGATTTGGAGCGCACCCGGGAGTCCGTTCCGCAGTCTGGAAGGAGCCTTGGCGGCTATATCCTACGCCAGGCGGAATCAGGTGCCGCATCTGGGCACCTGTGCAGGCTTCCAGCACACCATTCTGGAGTATGCCCGGAATGTGCTGGACATGCCGGAGGCGCAGCATGAGGAATATAATCCGGAGGCTGATGTGCTGTTTATAACCCGGCTGGCTTGTTCCCTGGCGGGGCAGGATCTGGAGATTTTGCTGGAGGAAGGGACTCTGGCATATTCCTGTTATGGGGAAAAACACGCTACGGAAAGCTACTACTGCAATTTCGGCATCAATCCCGAATTCCGGAATAAGCTCGTCCATAGCGGCCTGCGGTTGTCGGGTAAGGACAAGGAGGGGGAGGTCCGGATTGTGGAGCTTCCCGGCCATCCCTTCTTCGCTGCCACCTTATTTGTCCCGCAAACCCGCTCCACCCGCGAGGCGCCTCATCCGCTGATCCTGCGGTTTGTCCAGGCTTGTATGGGACAGTAGGCGGGGTTCTGCCTGTTGTGCGGACCCTGGTTCCGCTATTTGCCTCTGTAAACAAACAAACCGGCTGTTTTGCCCTCCATAACGGATCGTGGGTCCGTGTGGAGCGGAAAACGCCGGTTTTTCGTTAAATAGCGGAAGCTGTGTCTGTATGCATGGGGCCAGTTGGTCAGGGCGGCTTCGAGCAGCCTGCTACCATTTGGTCAGCTTGCGGACCAGGGCCGACAGATCCTCTTCACCGTTGACGAATACCCGCTTCAGCTTATAGGGATGCTGCTTCGGAGTGGTTTTTCCCTGGTCGATGGTGAACGCGTAACGAAAGCCGTTGTCTTTGAGAATCTTCAGTGTCGCATTGTTGTATTGGCCGTAAGGATAGCAGAACACATCTGCTGTTACTCCTAGTTTTTCCTCAATCTGCTTTCTGGCTTCTGTAATTTCGTAGGCCTGTTCCTCTGCGGTCAGCTTGGTCAGGTAAGGATGGGTCATACCATGGGGATAAATATCCCAGCCGTTGTCCCGCAGATCTGCAGCCTGGTCCCAGTTGATAAACCGTTTGTCATCCATGACACCCGGCGACATGAAGAGAGTAGCGGGAAATCCAAGCTTGGTGAGCAGAGGCATTACGGTGCTGTGGTTATCCACATAGCCGTCGTCAAAGGTCAGGAGCACGGGCTTATCGGGAGCGGCGGCCTGGCCCTCCATAATAGCGGAGAACTCCGCCATGGTTAACGGATGGTAGCCGTTATCAGCCAGATATTGCATTTGTTCGGTGAATTTCGTGGGGCTTACCACTGCGGTGCTGCCCGGCATCACCTGGACGCTGTGGTAATAGAGCACAGGAATGGAGACCGCTTTTGGTCTGCCGTCGCCGCCGTTATAGACAGAGGCGGTGACGCTTGCCGCGGCCGCATCGGAGGCGGCCGGAAGCGGGGAGGAAGAAGGAGGAGCCGGGGAATCCGAGCTTGCGGTTATATCCGGCATGGCGGAGCCTTCTGCAGAGGGCGCGGCCGCAGGTGGAGCCGCAGTTCCAGCCCCGGCATCAGATGTGGCAGGCGCAGAGGGAGCGGGTGTCTCCTCCTTTAAAAGGGGCTCCGTAGACACGATGTCTTGGGCCATCGGTGATGCTGTTGCAGAAAGCTCAGATTCCGCTATCTGGGCCAAAGCAGGCTCGAAGGGTTTATCTCCGAAATCGAACAAAATTGGAACGGCCACCGCTGCCAGAAGCAAGCAGATGGCACCCACATACACAGCTGCGCGTTGACTCAATTTCATAGCAAGCACCTCCATAAAAGGGTAACGTGCCGAGAGTCTGTCTTCAAACTCCGAGGGCCCTCAAGCGGGTTTGAAGACAGACTCTAGAGTCTATCTTATTGTTTCAGGGTGCCCGCGGCTCCCCCGGGTACCGTCCAGCCGGTTACAACGGTTTCGTACAAACGCAGTGCCTCTTTGCCGGTTGGGGTAAGCTCATAAGTGCCCCGGTTTACCCGCTGATACCATCCGTAGTAATTTTTTTGGAGGATGGAGGTAATCTTGGGGCTGCCCGTCAGCTCCCGCAGGCGCGCCGTGGTCAACGGACCGTGGGTTTCCATAGCCAGCGCACAGCGCAGAGCGGTTTCCCGGTACCCGGTCACCAGCTTCTGCCGGGTGCTTCCTCCAACGTTGTAGTCGGCGGAGCGCTGGCGGAATTCCGCCACCAGGCTTGCGGTGCGCCTGGCCATACGCTTGGGGGTGTACGGCTCGGGATCGCATTGGATATGTACGGCGGGTTTTTTCGTTTTGTAGAAGCGGACGGTGAGCAGCCCTACTCCGATCCGCCTGCACAGCCGGATAATATCATTCCAGGCCAAGCCGTGGGGAGCGCGTCCCGACGGGTTCATTTCAACAGCAAGGTACACACGCTCGGAGGTGCGCAGCCGGTCCAGTCCCTGGATAAGGAGCGGCAGGTTAAAGGTGCGCTTCAGCTCCACAATGACCGGGTCCTCGCCGTTTTTTAACGCCACCAAATCGCAATGCTTCACCTCGCCTCTGACCTCATAGCCATTGGCCTCAAAAAAAAGCTTCACGGGTGCATATAGCTCCGTTTCATGTTGAATGGGCATGCTGTTTATTTTCCTCCTGAAACTCTAAAAAAATGAATTCTCGGCTGCTGGTGGATTGCGCTTATCAGCGGTGGAGTCCGTTTGACTTCGGGGAAACAGAAGGGGCGGAGGGATCGCGGAAGCCACGGTCCGTTACATAATTCTCCACACTCCAAATGCCCTTGCCCCCGGCCTGGGCCTCAGCCGCAGCACTGCGGAAATCCTCCACGTACTTCACGTCCGGCGGAAACACCGCCACACGGGCCAGCCCCTCCTCCAGCAGCAGCCGGTTCACCAGCTTACCGTCCAGCCATACATAATAGAGGGAGCGTCCGTACGTGTCCTTCGCCGATATATCCCGTTCCAACTGCACCTCTTTCCCGGTGAGCAGCCTCCGGGTGAATGCCGCCGCTTCGAGACCGAAGGGCTGGGGCTCCTGAAGCCCCGGTTTGCGGATCTCCGGCGTATCCACCAGAATCATCCGCACGGTTTCCTTGCGGCTGCCGATGGCCACCTCGATGGTGTCCCCATCAATGGTTCTGGTCACTGACGCCTCAACGGTTCCGCCAATCCCGGGAGGGACGGTTCCGGCTGGAGGGGATCCCCCTTGACCGTTCGTGCAGGCAGCCAGGACCAGACAAATGATCCATCCCCATTTTTTCATGCGGGCAAGCTCCTGATCGTTTTCGTTTAATGGTTATGAATTCTTATAGCAGCGATAGGTTCCAAAAGGAATGGAAATGCTGCTGTATCCTGTATTTACCCCTAACCGCGGGAAACTTAATCCATTCCCTTTACAATTCCACAAACTTGGGATTTTTCCTGCTAGGCTCCTTGGGGCTTATGCCATAGGCTATGGAAAATAGAGGCAGGCGGAAACCGCTCCGAACATGGTATAGTGAAAGGGATGAATAGAGAGTAACCGTCAGAGGCTTATGCTATATTTTATGCTCGCGGCGGACAAGGTTATGAATGCTTCCGGTGAAACGGATGAAGCATGGCAGCACCGCGTAACATGAGGAGGGAACCGCGCTTGTTTCAACGGGACTATATTCTTCGCATGATCGAGCAGCTGTCCCAGGTGATGGCCCGGCTCCTGCTGCTCAAATCTATGGAGGAGCGCCAGGAGGCTCTGCTCCTGCTGGAGGAATTCTACGGCAAGCTGCGCCTGCCCCCGGCCAGGCTGCTCCTGCGTATGTCTGACTCCGAGCTGCTTTCCCTGATCAGCACCAACGGCCAGCCTGATCTGGACAAGGCGGTTGGGCTGGGGCTGCTGTTGAAGGAGGAGGGCCGGGTCCATGAATCGATGGAGCAATACGGGGAGAGCGGAGAACGCTTCCGCAAGGCGCTGTATCTGTTTCTCTCCGCGGAGCGATTGGGGGCGAACATGCCGGAAGCCAATTGCCGGGACCTGATCGAGGAGACCCGGGAGCTGCTGCGGCCGTATTCCATTCCGGAGCACACACTGCTTCTGCTGCTGGAATATTACACAGACGCGGGGCAATACGCCCTGGCTGAGGATGTGTTGTTCGAGCTCTTGGAGCAGGAGGTGTCACCGGCGGGGCGTGAGGCAGGGGAGCGTTTCTACCATATGCTGCAGGAGGTGCCTGACGAGTCGCTGGAGGAAGGACGTCTGCCCCGCGATGAGGTGGAGCAGGGCCGGGCCGATATGGAGCGTGTCGCCGCGCGGAGCGGGGAGGCTTCCGCTCAGTCGGATTGACGGGGCGGGGTGGGCGCTCCGGCGTTTCTGCTATTGATTGGAAGGGGTGAGGCCAGGGGATGCCCTGGCTTTTTTCGTGCAAGAAATATGGGAGTGGCGGGATCGAAGGTGATTGCTTCTTAGCGGGGAGCAGCGAGGTTGGTATTTGCTGTTATGGTGGGGGGCGGGCAGATACAGACTGTGGTTCCGCTATTTGGGCACATAACCATGTTTACCGCATCTTACGGACCGAGGATCCCTTATTTGGCACAAAACATCTCCGTTGACCGCGAGATGGGGCTATTAACGGCCTGTGAGTCCGCAAAAGCCGAAAATGCAGGCTATTTTCAAAAATAACGGAACGTGGGTCCTTTACAACAGCGGTTGCGCTCGAAAGTACAGGAGGGACCTGTAACAATCAAATTCTGCCGATGATCTGTTATACCATTATTACTGCTCTGTTTTTTGAAAACGAATGGACAAACTTCTGTAACAATTCGTTCACAAACCTAGCATAAACTTGTGAAAATAGTGTAACATTATCCAATGAAAGCCTTATTATTCGGGATTTACTGGGATTTTACCCGCATTTTCATTCACAAACGTGTCACCATTCTGTCTCTTTTCCTTTTGGCAAAATAGGTGTATGATTTGGTTATAGAAATTGCTGTTATATAAATTACTTAAATCTGTTTTATTCGGAGGGAATGAAGATCATGAAACAATGGGAAGGATTCCAAGGCGGCGCATGGGAAAAGGAAATTAACGTCAGGGACTTCATTCAACAAAACATCACAGTATACACCGGCGACGACCAGTTCCTCGCACCGGCGACGGATGCAACCAACCAATTGTGGAAGCAAGTCATGGAACTCTCCAAGCTGGAGCGTGACAACGGCGGCGTAGTAGATATGGATACCGAAATCGTGTCCACCATCACCTCCCACGGTCCCGGCTACTTGAACAAGGACCTGGAAACAGTTGTAGGCGTTCAAACCGACAAACCTTTCAAGCGGTCCCTGCAGCCTTTCGGCGGTATCCGTATGGCAGAGCAATCCTGCGAATCCTACGGCTATAAAGTAAGCGACGAAATTACCCGGATTTTCACCGAAATCCGTAAAACCCATAACCAAGGCGTATTCGATGCCTATACCGACGAAATGAAGCTGGCCCGTAAAGCCGCTATCATCACAGGTCTTCCCGACGCTTACGGCCGCGGCCGGATCATCGGCGACTACCGCCGCGTAGCTCTTTACGGTATCGACCACCTGATCGCCGAGAAGAAAAAGGACTTGTCCAACACCGGCCTACGCACCATGAGCGATGATATCATCCGCCTGCGCGAAGAGCTGAACGAACAAATCCGCGCTCTGAACGAACTGAAGAAGCTGGGCAAGGCTTACGGCTTCGACCTGTCCCAACCGGCACAAACTGCGAAGGAAGCTTTCCAATGGCTGTACCTGGGTTACCTGGCTGCCATCAAGGAACAAAACGGCGCTGCCATGAGCTTGGGCCGCACCTCCACCTTCCTGGACAT
>JAEWAA010000254.1 GCA_023391955.1 Bacillota bacterium
GTCCACATACCAAGCGGGCCCAATCAATGAACGAGGGTTGACACTCTCCGGTGACTATGCTAAAGTTATGAGAAAATTCTCATAACAACACACGCTATGATCGGAACCAGTACGGGACATTCACACCCACAGAGAGCCGCGGCACGGTGCAACGCGGCGGGTGAAGAACCGGAAGACTCATCCGGGAGCGGCGGTATGGAACGTTTCAGCAGGCAAATTCACCGCCTGGGAAACCAGTATATGCCGACGGTTCATCCCCGTAACGGGATGGCGGGATTATGGCCGAGGCCATGATGCCGCACTAAGCGGATTTGCCGGTGCCTCATGATCTCATGAAGAGTGCCTCAGGGCAAATCAAGAAGAGTGGTACCGCGACGGTTACAAGCCTGTCGTCTCTTCCCTACACGGGAAGGGGCGGCAGGCTTTTTGGTGTTCCGCCGCTCCTCCCGCATACCAGAAAACATAAAGACCGGGAGCGGGAGCCCCCGGCGCCTTACAGAGAGCCGCGGAAATGGTGCAACGCGGCGGCGTCCGGCTCCTTCCTCACCCGTGAATGGCCGCATGGAACGTGACCCGCCCTCCACCGGGAGGGCTAACCACAAGTACATGCGGACGGCCTAGCCCCCGTTAAAGGGCGCGCAGCGGAGCCTCCGCTGCGGTTAAGCGGGTCCGGATCAGCACCGGACCAACAAGAGTGGTACCGCGACAGGACATGATGGCCTGCCGTCTCTTTCAGACATGAAGGAGACCGGCAGGCCTTTTGGCGTTGCGGCAGAGACAAAAGACAACGAACCCACCCAAGGAGGATGACCAAACTATGGAAAACCGCAGAATCCGCATTTTTGACACAACCTTACGGGACGGCGAGCAATCGCCGGGCGCAAGCCTCTATCCGGAGGAGAAGATTGTTCTGGCCCGTCAGCTGGAGAGACTGGGCATCGATACCATCGAGCCGGGTTTCCCCGCCAGCAGTCCGGGGGATTTCCGGGCCGTCCAGGAGATTTCGAGAATACTGCAGCGCACCGAAATCTGCGGCTTCGGACGGGCAGTGAAAAGCGACATTGACGCCGCCGTGAGCGCTACCCGGGATGCCAACCGGCGCAGGCTGCATCTGTTTCTTTCCTCCTCCCAGATCCATATGGATTTTCAACTGAAAAAAAGCCGGGAACAGGTGCTGCAGATCGCCCGTGACATGGTGGCGTATGCCAAGCAATTTGTGGATACCATTGAATTTTCCCCTATGGATGCCACCCGCTCCGGTGACGAATTCCTGTACGAGATGCTGGAGACAGTCATAGCCGAGGGCGCCACCATCCTCAACATTCCCGATACGGTGGGATATGCACTGCCGGAGGAATACGGGAACCTGTTCCGCCGGGTGCGGGCCAATGTCCGGGGCGGCGACAGGGTGGAATACAGCGCCCATTGCCATAATGACCTGGGCCTTGCCGTGGCCAACAGTCTGGCGGCCATTGCCGGCGGTGCCACCCATGTGGAGGTGACCATTAACGGTATCGGGGAACGTGCGGGCAACTGCTCCCTGGAGGAGCTGGCTATGGCTATCGCCACCCGGGGCCAGGACAGCGGGCTTTCAACCGGCATCGATGCTTCGCAAATTTATGAAACCTCCCGGATGGTCAGCCGGATCATGAATCTGCCCATCGCATATAACAAGCCCATCGTCGGGCGCAATGCTTTCCAGCATGAAGCGGGCATCCACCAGGACGGCCTTCTGAAGAACCGGAGCACCTACGAGATTATGGACCCGGAAAGAATGGGTATCCCACGGGACATGATTGTACTGGGCAAACATTCCGGGCGCCATGCACTGAAGCACCGTCTGGAGCGGTACGGGGTGACCTTGGGGGAAGCAGAGCTGGCACGTTTTACCGAGCAGTTCAAGGAAGAGGCTGACGCCTGCAAGGTGATTTCCGACGCACATCTGCTGCGGATTCTCGACAAAACTCCGGGAAGCGGTGCAGGGCCGTATTCCATGTTGGATTTCCAGGTGATCTCCAATCACCGCAAGGCCAAGGTGGCCTCCGTTACCCTGCGGAACAACCGCACCGGCGCGGAAAACACCTACGCCGCCGCCGGAGACGGTCCGGTGGAGGCGATTGTGGCCTGCATGAAGCAGGCGGTGGACTTCCCGCTGGAGCTGACGGACATGGAGATCCATTCCCTCTCCGCCTCGGAAACCGCCCAAGGGGAAGCGCAGATTACTGTCCGGACGGAGGATGAACGGACCTTCCGGGGCAGCGGCATCCACAACGATATTCTGGCGGCGGTGGCAGAGGGATTCCTGTCGGCGCTGAACCAGGCGGTGTCGGCAAGAGAGGAGAAATTGTCAGAAAACATTTGTTGACAATGATAATCATTATCAATTAACATGGAGGAAACTATTCCACGTGAAAAGGAAAGATGCTAGATGCTTACCAATCACTCGCTCCTCCATGAGCAAAACCAGCACGGACTGCTGCTGACCTCCGTTGCCGCAGCTGAAGACGGCAGGCTGTACGCTTCCGCGGTGAATGAAGGCATCTTCCGCATTGACAATACCGCCGCATGGTCCCGCCTTCCCCATGAGCTTCCGTCGGGCGTTACAGTTAACCGGCTGGAGGCGGAGGAGGGTCAAATCTTCGCCTGTACGGAGCAGGGGCTGTTCCAGCTGCGGGAGGACGGCTGGCGGACCACCAAGATAACGGTGCCCTGCTACAGGCTGAGAAGCAAGGGCGGGGTCCTCTATGTAGCCACGGGCAACGGCTTGTGGTACCGGTTCAACGATAATTGGGTGCGGACCAGCTACTCCGAAGAGGCGGTATTCGATCTGTTTATGACGCCGCAGATGATATTCATGGCCCGTGCTACAGGCATTTCCCTGTTTGACCGCTACACCCAGTCCTCCGAGGAATTCAAGCTGGGCAGCTCCGTATCCAGTCTTTGTGTGCTCCACGGTTATTTGCTGGGGGCCGACGGATTGGGGAATTTAATCGCCGGGGATAAGCGGGGCCGCTTCAATACCCACCACTATAAGGGGATCCGGATTTTTTCGCTGGAATCCTGTGAGGGCCGGATTTATGCCTGCACCAGCCGGGGCTTGTACCAGGTTCTGTATTGGAAGGACCGGTTCCACCTGTGCTCGGCGGTCACCGGCTTCCCTGTGACGGATGTGGCCTTCGACAAGGATAACCTGTATTTGTCCACCTATTTTGAGGGGCTGCGGATTCTGCCCAGGCGCAGGAGCCATGTGTCCGGTGAAGCTTGAAGAATTTTTCTGCAGAATAATGTCTGCCAAACCCGGGTCTGCCCGGGTTTTTGGCGTGAGAGCGGATTCCTATGCGGAAGCTGCCAACATTTATGAAAGGGCTATTTCGCACTCGTACAGGTTTAGTG
>JAEWAA010000256.1 GCA_023391955.1 Bacillota bacterium
CGGATGGCCAGCATAAATTGAGTGGACCGGTTGACTCCCCGGTACGGCACGATGCGCAGGCGGTCCTGCCAAGCAAATTCCTCTTCTCCCATCGCCGCCACAATGGACTCGGCATCCTGGGTTTGCAGCCGCTTCAGCCATTCCTTGGGCAAAACATCCTTCCACAGCTTGGCTTCGGCGATCATAACCGGGGTTTTGGTCAAGGGATCGTACAGCTGGTTGCCGGTATCCACCAATCCGATGCAGGACAGCCGATGGCCTTTGATTTCCACCTCCACCGACGCCATCTGTTGGACAGCCGCCTCTTGTTTTTTGGACCCGCGGAAAACCCGCATGTACAGCCAAATCAAGAACACAAAGCATAGTCCGATAAACCCGTATCCTGCCGTCCACTCATACACGCCGGTAAATACCGCCTCCAGCACATCCTTCGGCGGCAGAAAAAAATAATACAGCCCATAAATGCCCCCGGCGGTTACAAAAGCCGTCACATAAAAAGCGGCCACATTGCGGGCCAGGGCCTGCCACCCCTTGTACCCGAAGGAGATCAGCACCATGAGCACCGACACCAGAAACTTAATGCCAAACGCCAGCATAAACGACCATTGGGGAAACAAAAGAAGTACCACATACACTGATCCGAAAGCAGCGGCCGCGGCAATACGCCAAAGCTTAATCCTGCATTTCCTTGTCCACGCCGTAGCCAGGAGCAAGACGCCATCCGTCAAAAAATTGACCAGGAATATCAGGTCCGCATAAATCACGCCGACGCTCCACGCCCCTTCCCTACCTCCGCTTCACCGTGGAACCGTAAAACGGGACAAGCCGAACGGGGCACCATGGACGATAAGCTTGAACTTAAGTATAAGCCCTCTTTTGCTCATTGTCTGTCTAACCCTGCTGCCCGACCCGCTGTTTTTTTGTCGAAACCCCAAGGGCTTTGCTGGGGGGTGAAGCTTCAGAAAAAGCACAAAAAACCCTTTGCCGTAGATGGCAAAGGGTCGTTGTTGATGTGATGCCCTTATTCCCGGTTGTTCCGCGGACGGTTCCGCAGGAAGGTGGGGATGTCCAGCTGGTCTCCCGCCGGCTGGTTGCCGAAGGGGCGGATACCCGAAGTACGGGCGGCCTCCTGCTGGTGGGTTTCCGGTTGTCCGGGAGCCGGAGTGGAAGGACGGCGTTGAGGTGCTGCGGCAGCCTTGTGCTCAAAGCCTGTGGCAATGACCGTCACCTTGATTTCATCCTTCAGGCTTTCGTCGATGATAGCACCGAAGATCACATTCACCTCAGGGTCAGCCGCGGCGCTGACAATCTCAGCCGCTTCATTAACCTCGTAAAGGCTCATATTGATACCGCCGGTAATATTCATGATGACGCCGCGGGCGCCTTCGATGGAGGTTTCCAGAAGCGGGCTTTGGATGGCCTTGCGGGCGGCATCGGCCGCTCTGTTCTCGCCTGCGCCAACCCCGATACCCATCAAGGCAGATCCGCGCTCCGACATAATGGTCTTCACGTCGGCGAAGTCCAGGTTGATCAGACCGGGCACCATGATCAGGTCGGAAATCCCTTGAACACCCTGCAGGAGGACATTGTCCGCAACGCGGAATGCTTCCATCATGGGTGTTTTCTTGTCAATAATCTCCAGCAAGCGGTCATTGGGGATCACGATCAGAGTGTCCACCTTATCCTTCAGAGCAGCGATGCCTTGCTCCGCTTGCATGGCGCGTTTGCGGCCTTCGAAGGTGAAGGGGCGGGTGACCACACCCACCGTCAATGCGCCGCATTCCTTGGCGATTTCGGCGATGACGGGAGCGGCTCCCGTTCCTGTGCCGCCGCCCATCCCTGCAGTAACAAACACCAGGTCTGCGCCCTTCAGCTGTTGAATCAACAGCTCACGGGATTCCTCAGCAGCTTTTTTGCCCACATCAGGATTGGCTCCTGCTCCAAGGCCCCGTGTCAGCTTTTCGCCGATTTTGAGCTTAACCTCGGATCTTGCCATATTCAATGCTTGCGCATCTGTATTCACCGTAATGAATTCAACGCTTTGGATGCCCGATTCAATCATCCGGTTGACTGCATTGCTGCCGCCGCCGCCAACCCCTATTACCTTGATCGTAGCAAGCTGTTCGTTGTCAATATCAAATTCCAGCATGCGTATTAGTTCCCCCTCACTGATCCTCATTCAGATTCATAGCAGTGTAACCCGCTATATTAATTCGCTTAGGAAATTTTTCACCCTCTCAAAAAATCCCGGCTTGTCCGACACGGCAGGGGATGAAGCCTTAACGGCGGCCTTGCGGGTATTCCCGGAAGGACGTGTCTTGGCGTTCTTCGCCACAAAGTTAATGATGCCGACCCCGCTGGTATAAGACGGGTCACGAACACCGATGAACTCCGGCAAGGCAATCCTGACGGAAGTATCCAGTTCCCGTTTGGCAACGGACAGGATGCCCGGCAGGTTCACCGTTCCGCCGGTAAGCACATAACCGCCGGCCGCATTGCCATATCCTAAACGATGAACTTCAGCACGGATCAGCTGGAAGATTTCTTCAATTCGAGGCTCGATGATGCTGGCCAGATCCACCTGGGAGAATTCCTTGTCCAGATTGCTTCCGATGCGAGGCACCTTAAATACCTGATCGGCAGCAGCGTCATCGATGGAGGCACAGCCGAATTTCAGCTTCATCTTCTCCGCATGTTCGGTTTGCGTATGCAAGCCGATGGAAATATCGTTGGTGACAAAATCGCCTCCAACGGGAATGGTGGAGGTAGCGGCCATGTTTCCGTCCAAGAAGACGGATATTGTAGTGGCACCCGCTCCCACATCCACCAGGACGGTGCCAAGAGACTTCTCATCCTTGGACAGGGTCAGGTAACCGCTGGCCAAGGACATCAGGGTCAGCCCGGCAATGCGCAGGCCGGACTTCTCCACGACGCGCCTCAAATTATGTACGGCTGTTTTGGTTCCGGTGATGATGGTGGCTTCCACTTCAAGGCGGACGCCGATCATTCCCCGGGGATCCTGAATGCCCTCAAGCCCGTCCACCAGGAACTGCTTGGGCACGATGCCGATAATTTCCCGTTCGGGAGGCAGAGCTATGACTCTGGCCGCTTGCAGAACACGTTCGATATCCTCATCGCCGATCTCCCGGTCTTCATTGGAGACGGCTACAACTCCATGGCTGGACTGAAGCGCAATATGGTTGCCGGAAATCCCTACGAATACGTCCGAAATCTGGATACCCACCATACGCTCGGCATGGTCCACTGCACTCCTGATGGATTCTACAGTCTTGTCGATATCGACAATGGCACCTTTCCGGATTCCCTCGGATTCGCTTGATCCCACTCCAATTATATTAATGGCCCCGTTTATCACTTCGCCAATAATAACACGCACTTTGGATGTACCGATGTCCAGACTCACAATGACGTCATTGTTGCTCAACCGATGGCACCTCCTGTTCTTTCGTCTTAACGCTCCATTTAGAGAAAATGGAGGCTTGGGCCGGATGCTTCTGTATGTATTCAACAGGAGCCCCGGATTCCCTCTTTTTTCAACATTTTTTTTGGTGGAAAAATCTTCCCCGGCTACCCCTGGTCCCCGTCATAGGCCGGAGGAGGTATGCCGGTTTCAAACCCGGCAGAGCCTGTTTGAGGCAAGGGCTATCTTTACCCCGTTTTGCCCCGTTTGAAACAGCAGGCCTGAAGGGTGATTGCCTTATAGGCGGCATCATAAAAAGTCTATAAAGCTAGCAAACTCCATAATTTTAATTTTAACATTATTTCCAGGCGATGAGTAGTCCTAATTACCGATTCGCAAGCACTATATCGTCGTCGCGAAGTCCTTGTTTTACGGCGAATTACCGACGTCACTGCTTCACCGGAAAAAGCCGGTCTACCCGTTGGTATTGCCCCCTTGAGCTCCGTTGGTTTTATTGCTGGGGGTAGGGGTTGGCTTTGGGGAGGCTTTGGTGGAGCTGCCGGTCTGCCCCTTGGCCGGAGTGGATTTGGCTGAATTCGTGGCTTTGGCCTGGTTTGACTTAGACGCGGCCTCCCCTTCGAAGGGAGCATGGCGGATCTGCTCCAGCATGGTGATCACCCCGGAATCCTTGCCCCGTTCCTTCAGCTCATTAGTAAGGAAACCCAGATACTGAATGTTGCCGGGCAGATATTCGATGGTGGTCAGCACTTCGTAGCGGGACCGGGTGTAGATTTTGATGCGGTCCTCGTATGCGGTGCTGGGATCAGGCCGGATCTCGGAGATGTCGGATAAATATTGCTGCGGGACCTGGGACAAAGCAAAACACAGCTTCGCCTTCAAGGGATTATCCGCCGCCCAGCCGGAAAGAATGGGCATATCCAAGGGGACATTAGCTGCTTGTCCGGCAACGGGCAAAGCGCTTCCGTCGGCTAGCAGCACCTCCTTGGTGCCGTCCTCCGCCAGCTGGAAGGCCACTCTGCGGAATTCCTCCACATGAATCTTCAGCACTCCCGGGAAGCTCTTCACGACCTCCACCGTCTCAATAAACGGATGTTTTTTGACATTGGCCGAAACGGCGCTTGTCCCCATCGTAAAAAAGTTGTCCCCGGTTCTCGCCCCGGAAGCCGCAATAATCTCCTCCGCCGACACCAGCTCATTGCCTTCCACTTGGATTTGCGAAATTTTGCTGATGGAGGATTGAAAGAAGAGGACCAGGAATAAAGTGATAAAAAAAACAATGACCAGCCGGCGCAGCTTGCCGCCCCCCCGCCTTTCCTTGGGACCGGCAGGTTTCATGGCAGGTACGGCGTTTCCTTTGGACAATCGAACACCTTCTTTTTCCCGGGCGGGCAGAATGAAGCATGGCCGGGACGCCATGCGAACGCATATCCCGCACCCTCCGCTTTTGAAGGCGGCTGATGCGGGTTATGCACGAAACACTTCTCTCATGATGGCCGGTTTTGCCGCAAATCAGATGCTTCTTGTTATGCCTCGGATACCAGCTTTCCGGCTGTTGGGCTGCCGGTCGTCCACGCCGCTGTCGAAGCGGAAGCGTCGGTTCTGGTGATGGAGGCTCCGAGACGGGCCAGGATTTCTTCTATTCTATCATATCCGCGGTCAATGTGATGAATTTGTTCCACAACTGTAATGCCGCGCGCAGCCAGCCCCGCAATGACCAGAGCAGCTCCGGCCCGCAGGTCTGTCGCCTCCACAGTGGCCCCGTACAGACGGGGAACGCCGCGGATATAGGCATTGGCCTGGTCAATGCGGATGTCCGCCCCCATACGGGCCAATTCATCCACATGTTTGAATCTGCCTTCAAAAATCGTTTCTTTGATTATACTCATTCCGTCTGCAAGTGATAGAAGCACCATAACCTGGGATTGGAGATCCGTAGGGAATGCGGGATGGGGGGAAGTGACAATCCGCTCCACCGCCTTGGGTCTTCCGTGGCAGCATACATGTATTATATCACCATCGATGGAAATTTGAACACCGGCGCGGCGGAGTGCGTGGATTGCAGAAGTGAGGTGTGAGGAGTTGGTGTTTTCGAGTGTAATGCTGCCCCGTGTGACAGCGGCTGCGATCATGAGTGTGCCTGTAACGATCCGGTCCGGTATGACGGAATAAGTGACGGGTACCAGCCTGGGAACACCTTTGATGGTGATGGTATCGGTGCCTGCACCGTATATATTGGCTCCCATGGCGTTGAGATAATTCTGCAGATCCTGGATTTCCGGCTCCCTTGCCGCATTATGAATGGTGGTAAGTCCCTCTGCCTTGGCGGCAGCCATCATAATATTCTCCGTAGCCCCGACACTGGGGAAATCAAGGAAGACATCGTTGCCGACGAGTTGACTGGCGGTGCAGACGATCCGGTTGCCGGATTCCTCCACCCTGGCGCCCAACGCTTCCAGCCCCAGAAGGTGAAGATTGATCTTGCGCTCCCCGATGGCACAGCCACCGGGCTGATACACCCGAACCTCGCCGAATCTGGCCAGAAGAGGCCCCATCAGGAAGATGGACGATCTCATCTGTCCCATCAGCTCCTCGGGAATATGGGAGGAATGCATCAGCGCCGTATTGATGGTGACCGTGCCGTTTGCCAATTCCGCCTTGCATCCGAGTGACCTTAAAATATCCAGCATCACATGGATATCCAGCAAATCCGGCACGTTTTGGATACGGTGCACCCCTTTGGCCATAACCGACGCCGCCAGAATCGGCAGCGCCGCATTTTTGGCGCCCTGGATGCGAACCGTTCCCGCTAGTGGTCTGCCGCCTTCGATGACCAGCTTCTCCAAAGTTCCACCTCCGTAAAAGTTTTCCGTGAGAAGAACTGCAGCTCGCGTTGTGTAAACGGAGAAGCATTTCTTTTTACCGGCCGGAAGCTTCCGTATCCGTAAAGCCGGGACACGTGCTGTCTGGCCAGTGAAGGAAAACCCGCGACTAGGCCACGAGGCTATGAGCCGCCGCCTGCGCCTGTTTAGGAGAAAGCATCGCGATGCATGATTGCCCGCCTGTTGCTTACAGCGGAGAGGGGAGCTTCACCATTCCCCAATCTTGCGGATCTCCGGAATCAGGTCCACCCCGGCTGCGGACTTCACCGTAGAGCGGATCAGCTCCATCAGACCCTCCACATCTTGGGCTGTGGCGCCGCCGGTATTCACGATGAAGTTGGCGTGCAGCGGGGATACCTCCGCTCCTCCAACCCGCTTTCCCTTCAATCCGGCTTCTTCAATGAGTTTGGCTGCAAAATGTCCCGGCGGATTGCGGAAGGTACTCCCGGCACAGGGCAGCTGCAAGGGTTGGGTCCGCCTCCGGCGGTCCTTGTAGGCCGCCATGGCTCCGGCAATTTCCTTGCGGTCCCCATGCTGCATCCGGAATACCGCTTCGGTTACAATGCCGGTTTCCTCATGAAGGATAGAGTGGCGGTACGCATACTGCAGTTCTGCCGGCGCCATTCTTTTCCATTCTCCCGTTCCCAGAAGAACCTCCGCCTCCACCAGAATCTTGGACATATCCGAGCCGTGGGCTCCGGCGTTCATAAACACCGCACCGCCCACTGTACCCGGAATGCCGCCGGCGAATTCCAGACCTGTCAGCCCTTCCTTGCCAACCAGCACAGACAGCTTGATCAGGGAGAATGCTGCCCCGGCATAGACGGTTTCCCCGTCGAAGCGGACCTCCTCAAACGCCCGGCCCAGACGGATCACCGCCCCCCGGAAGCCCTTGTCAGACTCCAGCAGATTAGAGCCTCTCCCCAATAAAAACCAGGGAATCTGCCTGCTGTTCAGGTACGCTACCGTTTGCGCCAGCTTCTCCTTGGAGGAAGGCGTCACCAGCACATCCGCAGGTCCTCCAATCTTCCAGGTGGTGTAGGGAGCCAGGGGCTCCCCGGATAACACTTCTCCCACTTCAAGAGCCAGCAACTCGCGAGCCAACTCATGCATCGTCAAGCAACCTCCTTCACAGAACACCGGGCCTGCCGGCGGCTCGAGGATCCCCGCGGGTTTGCCGCTACAAGTTCCTGCCAGCCCGCCTTTTTACCGGGTGTCTGTCACGGTTATAGTGTAGTTTATGTAAAAGGCCCGAGAGTGTGACAAATGCCCATTTTCGTTATCGGGACATCGGCACAGGCAATGCTTTGGTTTGTCCGGCTCTGCGCCAAAACAAGTGTTTGACGCTGCAATCGGTTCCCCCGTAACGTTAACGGAACTGAGAAGCGCTTAGCCCGCCAAAAAGACCCGTTTGAATTTCTAACGGAACTGAGAGGCGCTAAGGGAGGAAAAACGGCTGTCCAGTGTAAAATGCAGGCGTGTAAGAGTCGCTGAGTTCCGTTACCGTGCAAAGTTTGTTCAAAAACGTCCGTAAGAGTCGCTGAGTTCCGTTAGCCGTCAGATACACGTCCAAGGGAGCTGCAGGCATAACTTTTGGGGGCATCATATGATTTTTAACCCAGCATGGTTTATAAGACTGCGCCGTGTCTATCCCATATGCGTTCCTGTTCCTGCTGCTACTTCCGGCTTCCGGCCGCTTCGCGGATGAGGCCTACAATCTTGCCGGTGGCGTCGAATCCGGCCGCCTCCTGCTCCATGGCAGCTGCGTAAGCGGAGCGGTTCGCGTACAAATCCCGCACCCGCGCCAGCAGTGTCTCCGCGTTTAGCTCCTCCTCCTCCAGCACCTGGGCAAACCCCCGGCGGGCGAAGGATTCCGCGTTCAGGATCTGATCGCCACGGCTGGCGTTCCGGCTGAGAGGAATCAGCAGCATCGGTTTTTTGAGTACCAGAAACTCAAAAATGGAGGTGGCCCCCGCCCGGGAAACAGCCACATCCGCCAGGGCCAGCATATCCGCCAAGCCGCCGGTGAGAAACTCCACCTGCTTGTACCCCCGGCGCCCGGCAAGGGTATCGTCCACATTGCCTTTGCCGCAGATATGGATCACCTGGTACTCCTTCAGAAGCTCCGGCAGCGCCTCACGCACCGCCTGGTTGATAGACTTGGCGCCTAAGCTTCCGCCCATCACCAGCACCACCGGACGGGTCCGCACAAAATCCAGCTCCATCCGGGCCTTGTCCGCTTTGCCTTCAAGCAGCTCCCGGCGGAAGGGCAGACCGGTGTACACCGCCTTGTCCCCTTTAATGTGCTTCACCGTCTCCGGGAAATTGACGCACACTCTGCCGGCCAGCGGAACGGAAATCCGGTTGGCCAGCCCCGGCGTAATGTCCGACTCGTGGATAATCACCGGGATGCCCCGCAGCTTGGAGGCGATGACCACAGGCACCGTCACAAACCCGCCTTTGGAAAAAACCACATCCGGCTTCACCCGGCCCAGCACCCGCCAGGCGTCCCAGACACCCTTGACCACCTTAAAGGGGTCGCTAATATTCTTCAGATCGATATACCGGCGCAGCTTGCCCGATGAAATAGCATGGAACGGGATCCCCATTCCTTCCACTATGCCCCGCTCGATACCTTCGGCGGAGCCAATGTAATCCACGCTCCAGCCAGACTTGCGGAGCTCCCCAATAAGAGCAAGGTTCGGCGTCACATGGCCCGCCGAACCGCCTCCGGTGAATACAATTTTGTTCATAATATGAGGCTTCACCTCGAATATCGTGATATGTTGAGCAGAATGCCCAAGGACACCAGCATCAGCGTCAGGGACGAGCCGCCGTAGCTGATCAGGGGCAGGGTGATGCCCGTCACCGGCATCATGCCGATGACCACACCGATGTTGATGATCACCTGAACGGCGATCATGCCGGTAATGCCGGCGGCCAGCAGGCTGCCGAAGGTATCCGGCGCCGTAATGGCGGTGCGCATGCCCCGCCAGACCAGAATAGTGAACAGCACCAGCACAAGCCCTGCGCCGATAAAACCCAGCTCCTCCGAAATAATGGAGAAGATAAAATCCGTCTGCGGCTCCGGCAGGTAGCTGTACTTCTGGCGGCTGGCGCCCAGCCCCAAACCTACCAGACCGCCCGGTCCGATGGCATACAGGGACTGAATCGCCTGGTAACCCGCCCCCAATGGGTCTGACCACGGGTCAAGAAAAGCGGTGATCCGCTTCAGCCGGTAAGGGGCTGCGATAATCAGGCCCACAAATCCGGCCACACCGATCATGCCCAGCCCGGCCAGATGGGACATCTGCGCCCCCGCCGCATAGATGATCAGAAGCGATGCCCCTACCAGCACAGAGCCGGTGCCCAGGTCAGGCTGGAGCATAATCAGGCCGAAGGCGGCCCCCATCACCGCAAGCGGCGGCAGCAGCCCTTTGGTGAATTCGGTGATCCGGTGGTTCTCGTCCGACAACAGCTTGGACAAAAATAGAATCATGCAGATCTTCATAAATTCCGACGGCTGAATACCGAAGGAGCTGATGCCGATCCAGCTGCGGGCGCCTCCCCGAACTGCTCCGATGCCCGGAATCAGAACCAGGATCAGAAGGGCAAAGCCGCCCAGGAGCGCAGGTTTGGCTAACCTTTTCCACACCTGGTAATCCACGTTCATGATGGCGGTCATAGCAATCACCCCAAGAACGGCAAACAGGAGCTGGCGCTTGAGATAATAATACCAGTCCCCAAAATCATGGTACGACAGCACCGCACTGGCACTGTAGACCATCACGACACCGATGCACAGGAGCGCAAGGGTAGCGATCAGCATAATCAAATCCGGCGAGTTACGTGTTTTTCCCATGCCCGACACCTCTTTAAGCGTAAGCTTGTGAGGGGCAAGCAGGGCTTGACCCCTCTGTTAAAGGTTATGCACGGACTCCTTAAACATGCTACCCCGCTCTTCATAAGAGGAAAACATATCCCAGCTGGCACAGGCGGGCGACAGCAGAACCACATCGCCTTCTTGCGCAAAACCAAACGCCGCCTCCACCGCTGCCTGAAGAGCTTCCGCAGGGGTGTTAGCAGTATCGACGGTTTTGATCAGCTTGATTCCCGCCAATTCGGCAGCGTGGGCGATTTTGTGCCGGGTTTCCCCCAGCGCCGCCACCGCCTTGACCCGCTCCCGGAAATGGGGAACCAGATCCAGATAGTCCATTCCCCGCTCCAGTCCTCCGGCAATAAGCACGATAGGACGGTCAAAAGCCTCCATGGCCTTCACAGTAGCCGCCGGATTGGTGGCTTTGGAATTATTGTAGTAGGCGATTCCGTTTTTGTCCCGGACAAACTCCAGACGGTGCTCCACACCGCGGAATTCGCGCAGCGCCTTGGCGACGGCGGCCACATCCGCTCCTGCGGACAGGGCAGCGGCAACGGCAGCCAGCGCATTCTCCACGTTGAATTCCCCGGGAATGCCCACCTCCGCCGCGGGAAGCACCTGCACTGGCGTTGCCTCCGGCCCTGCCTTATACATGATGTGGCGCTCCGGTGCGCCGGACAGATAAACCCCGGCCTCCAGCTCCTCCTTCATGGAGAAGGGCAGCACGCGCGCGCGCAGACCGGGAATCAGGGAACGGCAATAAGCGTCGTCCCAATTCACCACCGCTACATCCTCCGGCTCCTGGTTGGCAAACAGCTTGGCCTTGGAGCCCGCATAATCCTCCATGTTGCCATGGTAGTCCAAGTGGGTTTCATAGACATTCAACAGCACGGCGATCCGCGGACGGAACTGCTGGGTACCCTTCAGCTGGAAGCTGGAGAGCTCCACCACCATCCAATTCTCCGCCGTGGCCTCCTCGGCCGCATCACACAGAGCCCGGCCGATATTGCCGGCTACAATGGGATGAAGCCCCGCTTCGTCCAGCATCCGGCCGACCCAGGTGGTCGTGGTGGTTTTCCCGTTGGAGCCGGTAATCCCGATCATCGGCGCCTGGCAGATCCGGTAGGCCACCTCCACCTCGGTCACCACCTCAATGGACAGCTCCAGCGCGTGAGCCACCGGCGGCGCCTTATAGGGAATGCCCGGATTCTTCACTACCAGGGCTACACCTTCATGAATCAGCTCAGGAGGATGCCCCCCGCAAACGACAGAAATACCCAGAGCCTCCAGTTCGTCGGCCTCCGGGCATTCCTCGCGGTTCTTTTTATCATTGACGGTTACGATGGCGCCGTGTTGGTGAAACAGCTTGGCAACAGCCACACCGCTTTTCGCCAAGCCCAATATGATAACCTGCTTCTGTTTATACCAGCCTGGCTCTCTCATGCCCTAGAACACCCCGTTCAAATATAATCCGATTCCGGCAAGCACCAGCCCCGCCAGCCAGAAGGAGATGACAACCTTCCATTCGCTCCAGCCCACCAGCTCGAAATGATGGTGGATGGGGCTCATTTTGAACACACGCTTGCCTCTGGTTTTGAAGGATACCACCTGGATGACCACGGACAGCAGCTCAAACACAAACACACCGCCGATAACCAGGATAAGCAGCTCGGTTTTGGTGAGAATGGCTACTGCTGACAACGCGCCGCCGATTCCAAGCGACCCCGTATCCCCCATAAACACCTTGGCCGGATGGGCGTTAAAGACCAGGAATCCCAGCACAGCCCCCACCATGGATGCGGCCAGAATGGCGGATTCCGGATGATGGGCCTTCATGGCAATAATCAGGAAGGCGCCAAACGCCACAGCGCTGGTACCCGACAGCAGGCCGTCCAGCCCATCCGTGAAGTTCACGGCATTGGACATGCCCAGCATCATAATCACGACGAAGGGGTAATACAGCCAGCCCAACGGAATAGACACATCCGTCAGCGGGATGGACAAATCGGTGGAATGCCCAATGCGGTACAGCATATAGCAGACAAAGCCGGAAATCAGCAGCTGGCCCAGAAGCTTTTGTCTGGCCGTCAGCCCCAAGGAGCGTTTGAACAGAATTTTGATGTAGTCGTCCAAAAAGCCCACCAGGCCATAGCCCAGCGTAGCCACCAGCAGGATGACCAGCTCTTCATTTTTGTCCGAGAACCGCAGAGCGGCTACGGACAAAGCCAATAATATAATGATGCCGCCCATGGTGGGCGTTCCCGCTTTTTTCTGGTGACCCTGGGGGCCTTCCTTGCGGATCTGCTGGCCGAACTTCAGCCGGCGCAGAAGCGGAATGAACAGCGGCCCCGCCAGCAGGGCAAATAAAAACGCAACTCCCATGGGAAACAGCACTTCTTTAAGATCGATCACAACATTTTGCCCCCTGTAATGACATTCCTAGACGCCTGTCAGCACCTCTACCAGTTCGTCGAGTCCCAGCATCTTGGAGCCCTTGACCAAGATGGCATCCTTGTTTTCCGCCTCCGCCGCTACGGCATCGATCAGCTCCGCCTTCTCCTGGAACCACTTGACCCGTCCCGGCGGCTGGCCTTTCCCTGCTTCAGACGCAATATGCCTGGCCAATGTTCCATAGGCGAATACCTTGTAGATCTCCGGAGCCGTAAGCATCGCCCCGATCTCCTTGTGGTACCGCACCTCATCCGGCCCCAGATCGGTCATATCCCCCAGCACGACGATTTTGCGCTCGTAGCCGGACAGTTCCTTCAGCAGCTCGATGGCCGCCTTCATGGACGTGGGAGTGGCGCTTAGCGAATCATTAAAGATCACCGCACCTGAACGTGTGTACATGGGCACAAGGCGGCTGTAGCTTCTTTCCAGGCTGTTCATGCCGGTGACGGCATCCTGGTCGCATACGCCCATATACTTGGAGAGAGCGGCGGCAGCCAGCGCGTTCATAATATTATGCAATCCCAGCAAAGGTACGCGGAAATAAGAGGCTGTGGGCAAATTGGTCTTAAAGCAGGTGCCCTCCAGCTCGTTCATAATCGCGATGGGATAGATGTCGCATGTATCCGAGGATCCGAAACGGTAGGTCAGAAGCCCGTCGGGTTTATTCACTGCCGCCAGCATTTCCTCCAGGAGCGGCTCCTCCCCGTTATAAACCAGCAGCGAGCCGGTCAACAGCCCCTCGGCCACCTTCATGGTTGCCGCCGCCACCTCGCGCCTGCTGCCCAGTACCTTCAATTGGGTTTCGCCCACATTGGTGATAATGGCTGCTTCCGCCTGCACGAACCTGGCCTGCTCCGCCAGATCCTCCTGCTCGTTCCATTGCAGCTCGAACACCGCCATCTCCATGGATTCGTCCATCCGGAGAATGGCACAGGCCAGATCGGTTAACGGATGCTCCACACCGCCTTCCGTTTGAAAGGTTTTGTAGGTGGTAGCCAGCATGGTTGCCAGCACATCCCGGGTGGTGGATTTGCCGTCGCTGCCGGTGACGGCGATGGCGCGGGCCGGCAGCTCCTTGCGGTACGCTGCAGCCAGCTTCAAAAGAGCGGTCTTCGCGTCCTCCACACAGATGGACGGAATCTGGCCCGGGTACTCCTCAATATGTCCCGCCTGGCGCAGCATAGCGGCTGCGCCGCGGCGCACCGCTTCCTCCGCCAGCTCCCGCTTATCCCCCTGGCCTTCGGACAAAGGGATATAGAGACAGCCCGGCCGGACCTCCTCCGGATGAAGCGCCACACCTTTTATTTCTACCTCTCCGAACAGATCGGGCACACTGCCCTCCGCCATCCGGGCGATATCGCTCAGCTTTCTTGTTATCAATGCTTCCGACTCCTTAGCGCGGCCCTTGCTTCTTCCCTGTCATCGAAATGATGGGTGGCGCCATTAATGATTTGATAGGTTTCATGACCTTTTCCCGCAATTAATACTACATCCTTGGGGCTTGCCATTTCAATAGCCAATTGGATGGCTTCCCGCCGGTCCGCAACCAGCCTGTAGCTCTCCGGGGTAAAGCCCCCCTCCAGCACCCCCGGCTCGATATCCCGCAGGATCGCCTCCGGGTCCTCCGAACGGGGATTATCCGAGGTGACGAACACATAATCGCTGAACCGTGCGGCAATCCGCCCCATAATCGGGCGTTTGGTCCGGTCCCTGTCGCCGCCGCAGCCGAAGACAGTAATCACCTTGCCCTCCGCCACTTCCTTCACGGCAGCCAGAGCATTCTCCAACCCGTCCGGCGTATGGGCGTAATCCACCAGGATCTGAAAGTCCTGGTCTTCTCCCACCGCTTCCATACGGCCTTCCACGGGGGGAATGGATTCCAGACTCTTCACGGCATGCTCTAAGGATACACCTTCCAAAAGGCATACCGCAACCGCTCCAAGGGCATTGTAGACATTAAATTTGCCCACTAGCCGGAGATTCACATCCACTTCCCCCAGCCAGGTGCACAGCCGGAAGAAGGTCCCTTGGCTGGTGATCCGGATCTCCCGTGCGCTTACATCCGCAGCCTGCTCCACACCATATGTGACAACCTCCGCTGCGGTTTGGGCAGCAAAATAGGCGCTGGCCGCATCATCGGCATTGAGTACGGCATAGCTGCGGCCGTCCGGATCGGACACTCCGCCGTTGCCCAGCCGGGAGAACAGCAGCCCTTTGGCCTGGCGGTAATTGTCCATGGTTTTATGGTAATCCAGGTGATCCTGGGTCAGATTGGTGAAAAGCGCGGTGCGGAACCGGGTTTCCTTCACCCGGCCCAAATCCAGGGCATGGCTGGAAGCCTCCATCAGGCAATACTGCACGCCCGCATCCGCCATCCTCCGCAGGCTCTCCTGCAGCTCCAGAGGCTCGCGGGTGTTGGTGGAGCCTGTGGGATAGGAGGTGTTCCCGATTCTCATCTCGATATTGCCCATCAAACCGGTGATATAGCCACGGTCGGACAGAATCTTTTCCATTATATAGGTGGAGGTGGTTTTGCCGTTGGTCCCCGTCACACCGATGACCTTCAGCCGGCTGCTGGGGTAGCCGTTAAAGCAGGCGGCAATCGCAGACAGAGCATGCCGGGCATCCTTCACCACTACCATAGGCACGGCAAGAGGCAGCGCCTCCTCCACAACCAGAGCGGCTGCACCGGCCTCCACGGCTGTGGCGGCATATTGGTGTCCGTCCGATACCAGCCCTCTCACGCATATGAACAAATCGCCGGGCTTCACTTTGCGGGAATCCGCTTGAATGCCCTGAATCTCTACATTTCCGTCGCCAATCAGCTTATGTACGGCGAATAGTCCCGCCAACTCCTGCAGCTTCATGATTATTGCCTCCTGTTATCAACATATCAGTCCTATCAGTCCGATAAATAAATCCGTACCGTGGAGCCTTGGGGAAGCCGTGTTCCGGCTGCCGGAAGCTGGCTCATTACCTTGGAGCCGGTGCCGGACTTGGCCAGGACCAGGTCGGAGCGGATGTCCTCGTATATATCCTGGATGGTCATACCCACCATATTGGGCACCTCCACGTCGGGGATATCCGGGTATTTATATTCCTTTTGGATTTGATCCTTGCTGGGCTCCACCTTCATATAACGAAGGGAGTCGGCCATAATGTTGCGCACAATGGGTGCGGCGATGAGACCGCCGAACTGGATGCCCTTGGGATTGTCCACGGCAATGTAAACCACCAGCTTGGGATTGTCCGCAGGGGCGAAGCCCACAAAGGAAACGATGTGCTCGCTGGCAGAGTACCGGCCGTTGACCACCTTCTGGGCCGTGCCTGTTTTGCCCCCGACGCGGTAGCCGTCCACAAAGGCATTGCGGCCTGTGCCCAGGGCAACCACCTTCTCCAGGGACTCCCTGACCTTCTGGGAGGTTTCCGGACTGATGACCTCCCGGACCAGCTCCGGCTTCGCCGATTCCACCATCTCCCCCGTAACCGGGTGATACCAGCCTTTGGTGACGTGGGGCTTAAACAGCTTGCCTCCGTTCACCGCCGCAGAGACGGCCGTAATCTGCTGGATCGGCGTGACGGACACACCTTGCCCGAAGGCGGTAGTGGCCAGCTCCACAGGGCCGACCCGGCTCGGCTTAAACATGATGCCGTTTTCCTCGCCCATCAGGTCAATGCCTGTTTTTTTGCCAAAGCCGAATTTGCCGATGTAATCAAACAAGGTTTCCTTCCCCAGATTCTGGCCCATAACCACAAAGCCGGGGTTACAGGAGTTCTCCACCACCTGCTGGAAGGTTTCGCTGCCGTGGCCGCCCCGTTTCCAGCAGCGCAGCCGGGCGCCCCCTACCTCAATATAGCCGGGATCATAGAAGGGATCGCTCAGATTCACCTTATTCTCCTGCAGCGCTGCCGCCAGGGTAATGATCTTGAAGGTG
>JAEWAA010000266.1 GCA_023391955.1 Bacillota bacterium
ATCCGCGGGCGCACCACCTTTATCGTGGCCCACCGCCTGTCCACCATTCGTGACGCCGACCGGATCGTCGTCATGAAAAACGGCCGGGTGGCCGAGGTTGGCACCTACCAGGAGCTGATGGAGCGGCAAGGCGAGTTTTACCAATTAAAGCAATTGCAGGCATAGTCGTAAAGCAGCATAGAAAACCGTATTCCCGCAAGCCCCGGGGATACGGTTTTTTGTTTTTAGCTACCCGTTTTTTATACGGAGATTTCTCTGTTTTTTGTACAAAGTAAACGGTTTTTTGAATTCTAACAATGCCTCTTTTAGCGGATAATAAAAGCATGAAGCCAAGCAAAACATGCAAGCTGACATACCACTAAAGGAGTTGAGTCACATGAAAACAGCAGATGCCGGGCAGCTGAAAGCGGGTGCTCGCAAAACTGGCCGCCTGACCAGGTTTCTGGATAACGATAATGTAGTCGGATACGTATTCGCGGCTCCCTTTATTCTCGGATTCCTGATTTTCACCCTGTATCCCATTTTGTCTTCCCTTTATTACTCCTTTACTAACTATGACCTGTTATCCTCTCCAAGCTGGGTCGGGTTCGACAACTACCAGAAGATCTTCACCGATGACGCCAAGATTATGAAGTCGTTTCAGGTCACGTTCACGTATGTATTCCTCAGTGTTCCGTTTCGCTTAACCTTCGCCTTGATCGTTGCCATGCTTCTGAAGAACGCCATCAAGGGCATCGGCTTCTACCGTTCCGCGTATTACCTGCCTTCCCTGATCGGCGGCAGCGTAGCCGTTGCGATTATGTGGTCGCAGATTTTCGGTGACAAGGGCCTTGTGAACTCTGCACTGGGCGCAATCGGCATTGATGTTTCCACCAACTGGATCGGCAATCCCGGCACCGCGTTGTATACGCTTATCGCCTTGTCTGTCTGGCAGTTCGGCTCCTCCATGCTGATCTTCCTGGCTGGTCTGAAGAACATCCCGAGCTCCTATTATGAAGCCGCTTCGGTTGACGGAGCCAACAAGGTGCGCCAGTTCTTCAATATCACCCTGCCGCTTCTGAGCCCGATTATTCTGTTCAACCTGATCATGCAGACCATTTCCGCGTTTATGACCTTTACGCCGGCATATATCATCTCCAGAGGTGAAGGCGGTCCCCTGGACAACACCCTGCTTTACTCGCTGTACCTGTACCAAAAGGCATTCCGCTTCTTCGACATGGGTTATGCCTCAGCAATGGCATGGGTAATGCTGATTATTATCGCGTTGATCACATTCACCCTGTTCAGGCTGTCCAAGCTGTGGGTCCATTACGAATAAGAGGGGGAAGAAGCCATGACATACAAAAAAATACAACCGTACCTGTATCATATTATCGTCGGCGCTATCGCCATCGTCATGATTTACCCCATCCTGTGGCTGATTTCCAGCTCCTTGAAGCCCAATGATGAAATTTTCGGCAATGCCTTTTCCCTGATTCCCAGCCATCTGGAATTCAATAACTATGTGACGGGCTGGAAGGGCTTCGCCAATACGACCTTTGCCACCTTCTTCAAAAACTCGCTGTTTATCGCCACCTTCGCCACTATCGGGGCGGTTTGCTCCTCCGCATTGGTTGCTTACGGTCTTGCCCGGATTCCCTTCAAGGGAAGCGCGATTCTGTTCACCTGTGTAATGGGCGTGATGATGCTGCCCAACGACGTGGTTGTGATTCCCCAGTACATCATGTATTCCAAGCTGGGCTGGCTGTCCACCTTCAAGCCGGTAATCCTGCCCCATTATTTCGCCACACCGTTCTTTATCTTCCTGATCATGCAGTTTATCCGCACTATACCGCGGGAGCTGGATGAGGCCGCTAAGATTGACGGCTGCACCAAATACAGCATCTTCTTCCGGATTATTCTCCCGCTGATTGTGCCGGCTATGATCACCGCCACCATTTTCTCCTTCTACTGGAGATGGGATGACTTCCTGACACCGCTTCTGTACCTGAACCGTCCGGAGAACTATCCGGTTTCCCTGGCTCTGAAGCTGTTCCTGGACGCCGAATCCGTGAATAACTGGGGCGGAATGTTCGCCATGGCGACACTCTCCCTGCTGCCGATCTGCACCATCTTCTTTATCTTCCAAAAGTACATTGTGGACGGCATCAGCACCAGCGGCCTGAAGCAATAAAAACAAAAACGAAACGCCCCTGCCAAAGGCCTTTACCGGCTTTTGCAGGGGCGTTTTTTTACGTTCACAACAGTAGATTATTCCAACATTATGGCTGCTGCCAGCAGCACCAACAGACCCGCGGCATTGGCCACGGTGAATATGCCCAGATACTTGAGGGGCCGGGCTTCCGGCGTTTTCAGGTACAGCTTGAAGGAGATGAGACTGGCCAAGGAGGCGATTAGGGTGCCCAGTCCTCCCACATTGACGCCCACCAGAAGCTCCTTCCACTGCTCCGTAAAACCCGAAAGCAGCACCGCGGCAGGGACATTGCTGATGACCTGGCTGGCCAGCACCGAGGAGACCAGACTGCTTTTGTCCATCATGGAGGTAAGGAAATTCCGGATCAGGTCCATCTGACCGATATTGCCGGCACAAATAAAGAAAAATACAAAGGTGGCCAGCAGGCTGTAATCCGCTTTGCGGAAAAGGCCTCTCGCAAAAAGCAGCATTGCCGCCAAAACCAGCGCCAGCACAATCCCATAATGGATCAGGTGCAGCACGGATAGCAGACACAAAAGAAAGAGTACCGACATCAGCATCACCTGGTGCGGATTGCTGATGGTTTTCAGCGTATCGAAGCGGACTTCGATGGATTCCTTCTTGAACAGAAGCACCATCAGCGCCAGCCCAACAAGGCTGAGCAGTGTATACGGCAGCATGGCGGCAAGGAACGAAGAGATGGAGATATGGAATTTTGAATATAAAAATAAGTTCTGCGGATTACCGATAGGTGTGGCCATACTGCCCAGGTTGGCGGCAAGGGTCTGGGCGGTGACAACCAGAATGAGATCTTGCGGGCGGCCGATTACATTCAGCACCACAATGGCAAAGGGCACGAAAGCCAGCAGTGCCACATCGTTGGTGATCAGCATGGAGCCGAAAAAGGGCATAAGAATCAGCAGCAGGCAGAGATAACGGATAGACTTGGAGCCCGACAAAAGCCGTTGGGCCAATACCTCGAATAACCCGCAGCTTTGTACGCCGGCTACCACCACCATCAGGCAAAACAGCAGCGCCAGCACACGGAAATCGATATAGTCCAGGTAGGCGGAGGAAGGCGGGACGAAAAACATCGTCAGCACGGCGCAGAGGAAGGCGGTCACCAGCACCGCTTCTTCCTTGAGAATAGGCCATAAAGCGGGTTTGGGGGCTGGTGCCGGTAAAGAGCGGATGGCAGGTTTGGTCATGTAGGGGATACTTCCTTCATCAGTATGGGATCATGAACGTTATAAAACGAGCAAATTATAGCATATGCCGGCAGGCTTGAATACGGGAAGTTGGAGGGAGGGATGAAGATCCCTTATCCTCCGTTAGTTTTCCCGTTCTGGTGAATGGCCCGGTACTGCCGCGGGGACATGCCGGAGGCTTTTTTGAAGGTTTTGCCGAAATGGGAGAAGTTATCGAAGCCCGCCGCCTCCGATATTTCCGTAATGCTTTTGGTGGTGCCCCGCAGCATTTGCTGGGCCTCCTTGATCCGGGTCAGGATCAGATATTCGCTGAAGCCGAAGCCGGTAAACTCCTTGAAGGTGCGGCTTAAATGGCTTTTGCTGATGAAGAAACGGACGGACAGGCCTTCCAGATCCAGCGGCTCGTTGTAATGGGTGTTAATATAGCGGACAATTTCTGTTAATTTCAATTGAGAAGGGGAGGGCACTTCGGCAGCCACCGCTTCCTTCTTCAGGAGAATCCGGGCCGTGAGCACCAGCAGTTCAGCTCCGATCTGCTCCACTCTCAGGCTGAATCCGGGCGGTTTCTCCGTCAGCTCCTCCAGCAGGTCCAGCAGAAGCCCCTCTACAGTCAGGCGCTCCTGCAGATTCAGGCGGAGGACAGGGTATTCACGCCGGAATACGGACAGCAGAAGCTCCCGTTCCTCAGCGGGCAAAGCCGCAAAAAAAGCGGGCTGATAGTAGAGGACAATACGTTCATGGATGAGGTCATTGCGGTTGGCGGTTTTGTGGACCTCCTCCGAATCGATCAGCACCAGATCGCCGGCCAAGATGGTATAATTCCGGTCCTTGATAAAATAATAGCGTTCACCTGTAAACAGATAATACAGCTCATATTCGCTGTGGAAGTGGTTAGCCGTCATGGTGTAAAACATGGACCGGCGGTCAAATTCAACCTGGACCGGACGCGGGTCCGGTTTTTTGCCGAAGCTTACGCTATCGGGGAGTTCGGAGAGTTCCATGGAAGGGGGACTCCTTTTTTGGGATTTTCATGATTGTTCAAATGATTGCTTTTATCATAGCAAAAAATGCGGGTTTTAATCAATAAACCGCCTGAAATGCGGAGATATTATGATTTGAATATGATAGGATGAACTTGTGAACGTTATCATGTTACGAAGCCAAAGCAAGCATAAAGCAAACCATTAGGAGGGTTATTTTCATGGCGAAGAAGAAATATGTGCAGGTTGGCATTGGCGGAAGAGCGCAGTTTTTCTATGGGGCTATTGCCGAGAACTACCACGAAACCTCGGAGCTGACTGCATTCTGCGATATCAACCAGACCCGCATGGACTATGCCAACAAGCTGCTGCAGGAGAAATATAATTACCACACCGTTAACACGTACAAAACCGAAGAGTTCGACAAAATGATCGAAACCGAAAAGCCTGATGTGGTCATCGTCACCAGCGTGGACCGGACCCATCACCGCTACATCATCCGCGCTCTTGAACTGGGCTGCGACGTTATTACCGAGAAGCCCATGACCGTGGATGTGGAAAAATGCAAGGAAATCTACGATGCTGTAGAACGGACCGGCCGCAAGGTGCGTGTAACCTTCAACTACCGGTACGCTCCCCATCACACCAAGGCGCGTGAGCTGATTGCAAGCGGTGTTATCGGAGATGTGCACTCCATCCACTTCGAATGGCTCCTGAACACCAAACACGGCGCCGACTACTTCCGCCGCTGGCACCG
>JAEWAA010000392.1 GCA_023391955.1 Bacillota bacterium
GACGCTGGGCGTGCGGGCCTCCTGCTTGCGCTGCGAGATGTTGGCGAGCAGCGCGGCGCCGGCGATGGCGACGAGCAGGGCGACCACGGCCGCCACGAACAGTGGCTTGCGGCTGCGGGTGTCATTCGATGCCATGTGTTCTCCTCGTGAAGCGTCTACAGGTGGCCCACGGTCGCGTGGCAGCGCACGCAGGATGCTGCCTCGTCGTCACCGACCATCGCCTGGACGACCTCGGCGTGGCAGTAGCGGCACTGCTCCTCGACGACGCGGCGCGAGCTCGGTCGCGCGCGGATGTTGGTGGGGTAGTTGCCGGTGGTGAACGCGGTGGAGTGGTGGAAGCCGTTCGTCGCCTTGACGATGTACTTGCGGACGAGGCCCGCGGGCGTGTGGCAGTCGTTGCAGGTCGCGACGATGTGGTGCGGCGACCCCTGCCAGCTGTCGAGGTACGGCTGCATGACGTGGCACTGCGCGCAGGCGTTCGGATCGTTGCCCAGGTACGCGCCGCCCTTCGCGTAGACGAACGTGTACCCGACGACGCCCACCGCGAGTCCGACCGCCGCGGCGAGCGCCACCGCGGGGATGCTGGGTGCGGGGAGTGCGGCCATGGTGCTCCTCGGCTCGCCTCGTCACCCGGGGTGGATGATCGACGGCGAAACGTGCGCCGCGCTTAGAGCAACCGGAGTGCCGGACGAGACCGACCTGGAAGGGGAGCGCGGCGCGCCTGCGGACGGTCAGCGGCGGAGGCGCAACCACGCGACTTCGCGCGGCACCTCGCCGCGCGCGCTGCCGCCCTCTCGGTCCGCGCGGGGTGCGGCAGCTCGCTCACCGGACCGGACGATCCGATCGGTCGGACGCGGGCATCCGAACGCGCGCGGCACCCTCCCAGGTGCCGGCTGCGCGGACAGGTTCACTCCCGGTAGTCGCCGCGCGACAGCCCGTAGTTCTTCATCTTCTCGTACAGGTTCCGCTCGGCGATGCCGGCGGCGCGCGCCACCTCTCCGACGCGGCCGTGGTGCTTCTGCAGCAGCCGCTGGAGGTACTCGCGCTCGAACCGCTCGATGAGCTCCTGCCGCGCGTCGAGCAGCGGACGATCCAGGTCCACGAGCGACGCGAGGGAGGAGGCCGGCGCGCGCGGGGTGCCCAGGATCGCCGACACGGAGCTCCACCCCATGAGCACGGCGCGCTCGCAGACGTTCCTCAGCTCGCGCACGTTGCCGGGCCAGGAGTACGCGCGCGCCGCCTGCACGACGTCGGGTGGCGTCGCGGGGGCGTCCTTGCCGTAGCGGTGCGCGAACGACCGCAGGAAGTGCTCCATCAGCGCCGGGAGATCCCCGGGCCGCTCGCGGAGCGGCGGCAGGCGCAGCGGTATGACGTTGAGCCGGTAGTAGAGGTCGTCGCGGAACCTGCCGTCGGCGACGGAGTTCTCGAGGTCGCGGTTGGTCGCCGCGACGATGCGGACGTCCACGCGCGGCGGACGCTCCGACCCCACGCGCGTGAACTCCCGCTCCTGCAGCACGCGCAAGAGCTTCGCCTGCACGTCCAGGTCGAGCTCGCCGACCTCGTCGAGGAAGATCGTGCCGCCGTCGGCCTGCTCGAAGCGCCCGGAGCGCCGCGCGACGGCGCCGGTGAACGACCCCTTCTCGTGGCCGAAGAACTCGCTCTCGACCAGCTCGCGCGGGATCGCCGAGCAGTTGACGCCGACGAACGGCCGCTCCGACCGCCGCGACCGCCGGTGGATCGCGCGCGCGACGAGCTCCTTGCCGGTGCCGGTCTCGCCGCGGATGAGGACCGTGGCGTCGGTGGGGGCGACCTGCTCCAGCAGCTGGAAGACCTGCCGCATCTCCGGCGAGGTGCCGACCATCTCCTCGAATCCCGCGGCGCGCTCCAGCTCGCCGTGGAGGCGCGCCACCTCGCGGCGAGCTCGCTCGCCCTCCACGGCGTGGCGGAGCATGAGCGACAGCTCGTCCCAGCGGACCGGCTTCGTCACGTAGTGGAGGGCGCCCTTGCGCATCGCCTCGACGGCGGTCTCGACGCTCGCGTGGCCGGTGACGAGCACGACCGGCAAGCCCGGGCGCGCGACGCGGATCTGATCGAGGAGCGACAGCCCGTCGGCGTCGGGGAGGCGGAGGTCGGTCACCACCGCCAACGGATCGCTCTCGGCGAGCCGGCTCATCGCCTCGCCGGCGGAGGACGCGACGGCGACGTCGAAGCCCTCGAGGCCGAGGTTCGCGCGCCCGACCTTGCGCGTCCCGGGATCGTCGTCGACGAGGAGGACGAGGTCGCTCACGGTGAGGCCTCGGGGTGCAGCTCGCGCGGGTCGTTCATGCGACGCTCGCCACCTCGGCGATCGCCGTCGCGTCCTTGCGGCTCCGGATCGGGAAGGTGAGGCGCGCGATGGTGCCTCCGCCGTCCCGGGCGTGCAGCGTGAAGCCGCCGCGGTGCTGCTCCAGGGCGCGCGAGACGATGACGAGGCCGAGGCCAGTGCCGCTCGCCTTGGTGGTCACGAAGGGGCGGGTGACCTCCTCGAGCTGCTCGGGCGGGATGCCGCAGCCGCGATCGCGCACCTCGACCACGATCGACCCCTCTCCGCCGCTCGCCTCGAAGCGCGAGACGACCTCCGGCGGCGTCGCGCCCCCGGCGTCGAGCGCGTTGTCGAGGAGGTTGACGACCGCCTCGGTGACCATCTCCACGTCGACGTCGATCGGGGGGAGGGCCTTCGCGAAGTCGGTGGAGATCGCCTCGAGCGGCACGCCGCGCGCGAGCGTCGCCTTGCGGACCGCGTCCGCGAGCAGCCGGTTCGCGGCGCTGGGGCGGAGCACCGGCGAGGAGGGGCGGGCGATCTTGAGGAGCTCGCCGACGAAGCGGTTGACGCGCCGGACCTCGTCGTCGATGAGCTCGGCGTACTCCTTCACCTCCGGGTGCTCCGGCAGGATGCGCCGCAGGTACTGGGCCGACCCGGTGATCGCGTTCAGCGGATTGCGCAGCTCGTGCGCGACCTGCGCCGACATCTGGCCCACGGCCGCGAGGCGCTCCGCGTCGAGCAGCCGCCGCTCGAGGCTGCGGCGCTCGGCGATGTCCCGGATGACCATCACGACGCCGAGGTACTCGTCGGATCCCGAGCGCACCGGCGCGTACGTCGTCTCCCAGCGCCCCTCCTTCTCCTTGATGATGGAGTGGGCCGGCCCGGCGTCGTTGCCGTTGCGCAGCCACCCCATCACCCGGTCGAGCATCTCGTGCGACGACTCGGGGTGGCACTCGTGGAGCGGCCGACCCGGGCCCTCGGACAGGTTCCGCAACGCCTTGGCGCGCTCGTTCACCAGCGCGACCTTGTTCTCGGCGTCGACGAAGATGACGCCGTCGGGCATCGAGTCGACGATCGCCTGCAGCCGCGTCAGCGCCGCGATGCGCTCCTCGCGCGCGGCGGCCGCCTGCGCGGCGCTGTTCTGGACGAACAGGATCGCCACGGCGATGGCGGTGAACGCGAAGACGCCGAACAGGATCGGGCTGCCCGCCAGCCACGCGCCCGCGAGCGCGAGGGACGACGTGAACGCGAGCAGGTAGACGGCGACGTTGGGGCGCCGCACGACGTCGGAGAGCGAGAACACGGCGCGAGGCTACGGCAGGCCGCCGGAGGAGGAAAGG
>JAEWAA010000417.1 GCA_023391955.1 Bacillota bacterium
CTTTTGCCCGGACCGGGAGGGGTTTGAGCTGGTTGTGAGCAATTTTTGGGGCCATCAGGGAGTGATTTACATGTACGATTGCTTCGGCAACCCGCTGTGGGAGATGGAGAATGAATTGAACGGCAACCTGCTCACCCCGGTCAACTGGAAGGGCGACGGCACCGACCTGATTCTCCTGAATGCAGACGTGGAACGCGGGGGGCTGATCAACGGTGAGGGTGTTCAGGCTGTTCGTTTCCCGGATGACGGGCATCCGGTGCTGTGCTGCGAAGCCATTGACCTGTGCTATGACGCCCGGGACGAGATTGTGGTATGGGATTACAAGCGGATGTTCATTTACACCCAGGCGGATGCGCCGCAGGCGGAGGTTTATGCTCCGGTGAAATACCCCCACCACAACGCATCCAACTACCGGGGAGAATATTCCTTCCCGGACGAGTCTTATCTTACTTTCCGGGAGGATCCGGAGGAAGCTCTTTAGTCTCTGCCTGCAGTTGGGCTTCAACAGCAGCACTTGAAGGAGGCAGCTCCATTCCCTGCTCCCAGAGCAGAATGGGGTTGCCTTTTTTCGGCCCATAATAAATCGCTTTGACCTTGGGAACGGAGCTTGAACGGTTGGCGTTAAATTGTTCAAGATTAATGGCGGTATATCCGTTCGCCAGGCCATGCTCCGCGTCTGCTTTGGATTTGATCACCGGCCGCATGGGTGTCATGTAGAGGATTCCGTCATCCCCCATTCTGCCGGATATCTGATTCACCCGGTACCCATCCGTCAGTTTCACATGATAGGCGATTCTCCCATCCTTCATCAGGCTTACATCTGTAATCTTTATGACACTGGAAGGAACCTCCGTACTGTTCCAACGGAATAAACCGTAATATCCCGTAATCATAACGGTGCATATGGCTGTAGCCACAAGCAGACCTTTGGCAAAGGAGACGGCCTTGGAGCGTTTCCAATATCCCTTGAAGCTTACCAGCGCGGCGCTTTCCTGTTTATTTTCCCTGAAGACCTCAAACGGCAGACTGCTGTTATGCCGTAGTTTCTGGAGAGCAGCCTTACAGTGTTCGCATTCGGCCAAGTGGGCTTCAATGGCTGCACTGGTCTCCGGACTGCATACTTCATCATGGTATAGCGGCAGCAAATCCTGGACAATCTCACATGACAGCTTACTCATTGGTTTTCCTCCCTTATCATGTCTTGGATCAGATTCCGTGCGCGGTGGAAGGTGACTCTGGCCCAGCTTTCCGTTTTGCCGAAAACCTCCCCGATATGCAGAAACGACAGTTCCCCGAAAACTCTCAGGGTAAAGACCTCTTTATAGGGCTCCTTCAAACTGTGCAGCAGCTTATGGATCCGCAAGGCTTCCGTTTTGTCGATCAGACCTTGCTCAATGGACAAGCTGCTGCCCCCCATTTTTTCGGAAATCTTCTCAGGAGGATCACTTAGGCGGAGGCGCTTTTGTTTGTCCATATGCTTGAAGTACGTGTTTTTTGCAATTTGGCACAGCCAAACGCTGATTTTGCATTGACCCTTAAACTGGTCTATGCTTTTTACCGCTTTCACAAAGGTTTCCTGTGTGATCTCCTCCGCCAGCTGCCGGTCTCTGCATAGGGATAGCGCAAACAGATACACATCCTGAAAATATTGCTCATAAATCTGCTCTACATCGGCCACATGTTCACCACCTTATGGATAAGACCCGGTTGCGGGAGTTTCGTTACAAAAACGCACTGATTTATAGTAAACTTGAGAGAGCCGAGGCGCGCCAAAGGCCGTACAATCCATTTTAAATTAGAGGAGAATCGTATATGGGAAAACTTGTCTTGTTCATGCATGTGTCATTGGACGGGTATGCGTCGGATTCCAACGGTGGACTGGATTGGATTCCGTATAACGAGGAACTCGAAGCATACGCCGAGGAGGTCGTAGCCGAAGTGGGCTCCCCCGTTTACGGACGCACAACATACCGGATGATGGAGGGTTATTGGCCCTCGGTGCTGAACGAAGCGAATGCCTCAAAGCACGATATGGAGCATGCCCAATGGCTGGAGGATGTAAGGAAGATTGTCATTTCCAGTACGATGGACAAGACGGAATGGAACAATACTCTGCTGATCAAGGACAATATTGCAGAGGAAATCAAGTTGCTCAAGGCGCAGTCCGATAAAAATCTCGTGATCTTCGGCAGTCCGGGGGCGGCGAAAACACTGCTTGCGCTTGGTTTGATCGACGAATTCCTGCTGACCATTTGTCCGGTGGTTCTGGGCAGCGGAATAACCATATTCGAAGACGGTGGCGAGAAAATCAAACTCAAGCTGCTGTCGAGCCGAACGTTCAAGTCGGGTGTTATTGCAACCCGCTATGAGCTGGAGCAATCCAGCGAAAATTGATATTGACAAAATAGTGTTTTTATGCTATAATTTACATATTATAGCTTTCGGTTTATAATAAGATTCTCCTGGCCAGGGGGAATCTTATTTGTTTATGGAGGCGGATGTATGCCGCAAAAAGAGTCCGGATTAACTGCCCTTATCGCCGCATTTGGGCGGGCGTATCACAGTCAGTATGATTCCCCCAAGATTTTCGATGACTATCTTGCCAAGGAGCTGATCTCCCCGGAGGAGTTCGCACAGATCAGCGGGCACATGGTTCAGGGTTTTTCTTTTTTCGGCAAGGAAACGGATCAGACGGTTCTTGAAACCGCGGAGCAAAAATTACAATGGATCACCCAGGTTCATCTTTCCCCCACTCCTCTGGCACGTGCTGCCTATTGTGAGAGCGTTTTGCTTCATGAGCTCGTGTTAGGTGTTAACCAGTATGTTATTCTAGGCGCGGGACTGGATACCTTCTCCTTCCGGCATCCGGAGCTGAAGAATAGCCTGGACATTTTCGAGTTGGATCTTCCAGCCGCACAGGAATTCAAGAAACAAAGACTGTTCCGCGCAGGACTCACCGCTCCCGCCAATCTGCACTGGGTTCCCTCTGATTTCACTGGTGCTTCCTTCTATCCGGCGCTGTTAGAGGAAGGGGTTAACCCTAGCCGGCAAACCTTCTTCAGTCTGTTAGGCGTATCCTATTATCTAACGAAGGCGGATACGAAGGGGCTGCTCCAGCAATTGTTCGCCGACGCTCCGGCAGGCAGCTCCATTGTTTTCGATTATGCCGATGAAACCCTCTTCGACACAAAGGGCAGATCCAACCGGGTGGAGAACATGGTCCACATGGCAGCTGCCGCTGGCGAGCCGATGAAGGCTTGTTATAC
>JAEWAA010000419.1 GCA_023391955.1 Bacillota bacterium
GGGCAAAGGAGGTGGCCGTCACCCCACGGACAATGCCCGCCTTGTAAAGCCGGGCAACAGCCGGATACGCCCAATGCTCCTGCGGCAGATCCCCAAACCCGGGAGCGATGCCGTCCTGCAGGCGCAGCGCCCGGTCCAGCATAGCTGCCGCCTCCGCTCGTGTAATCGGACGGTCCGGATAGAGATTACCACCGCCATAGCCATTGATATAGCCTTTACGGACCAGATTACTCAGCACCGGCTCCGCCCAATGCCCGTATATGTCGGCAAAACCCTCCACCAGCCGGTCCACGTGCAGCTCCAGGCTGTACAACTGCTGGCGGACTCCGGCCGTGGAGAACGCCTTGATGTAGTAGGTGCCTGCAGGCAGGGTCAGATTAGAGCCCCAGCTGTTTTTGTCCACTGGCGAAACCGGCATCTGAATCTCCTTCAGAGTCCCGTCCAGCAGTTGAAGGTTCACTGCGTCGGAATCCGGGAACAGGTTAAATTCCAGATGGACATTGCTTTCTCCCTCCAGCTTAAACCTGTACCAGTCCACATCCGTATCCGGGTCAATGACACCCAGATAATTCTCATCCGGCGTCAGGGTCGTGGCCTGATAGGATTTGTTGTTAGGCTCGTAGGGGTCTTCATAGGTGGTGGCCAGATGGATATCCAAGATATATTCACCCACGATAGGATACGTATAGCTTGCCAAATTGGACACCCGGATATAATAGAGTCCCGGCGTGACCTCCGCCTGATAGGACTCCAGCTCCCCATCCCCATTATGGTCAATAACCAGCTCCTTGCCGCCCTTCTTCAGGAAGGTCAGCACCGGGTCCATCCGCGACGTATCCGGTGTAACCTTCAGCCTCAGCGTACCGGGCTGATCCACAGGAAGACTGAACCAGTCCTGGTCTTGGTTATGACTGAAGGTGCCTACCAAAAGCTGGCTTCGCGATGGAAGCATGTAAGCCTTATACTGGCGGTCATTATCCTCAAACGGGTCCTCATAAATCCGGAAATTCACCTTAAAGGTGTATACGGAGGAACCGGCGCCCGTAATGCGGACGTAATGCCTGCCCTTTTTGACGGGCATGGGGTTTCCGGTGGGGTTCGGCAGCTCGGCTACCTCTGTGCCGCCTTCGGTTACATGGGCAACGGTCATGTCCACCGCTGCCCCGGACAGCTTGTATTGCGCGTAGCCGTCATAAGGGGCTTCCCAATAGAACCAATCCTCGTCCCCCGGCTCCAGATAAGCGGTAATGCTTTTATTGGAGGAAATGGGCTTGGCCGCATTCTGGCGGTTGTTCGGCTCATAGATGTCGCGCTTCAGTTCCTCCCGCACGGCTCTGTCCACCCGCAGAAGACCATAGCCTGTCTCCTGGTCCCAGCCGGCAGGGCCGATATCCTGTGCAGTCTGCTTCATCAGATTGCGCAGCTCCACGGGGCTTAAGGCCGGGTGGGTGGCCCACGCCAGAGCTGCAGCCGCTGCGGCCTGGGGAGCAGCCATAGAGGTGCCGTCCCGGTATTCGTAAGCGCCTCCCCGGACGGTAGTGAATACCACCCACGGGGCCACAATATCCAGCTCAGGCCCATAGTTGGACAACGGATCCCGCATATTGTCGGGTCCGACTCCGCCCACGGCCAGGACCGTATCGTACGCGGCAGGATACTTCACCGCATCCCCTTCATTGCCGGAGGCGGCGACCAACAGCACACCGGCAAGCTCGGCTTCCGCCACAACCTGCTCCATATAGGCGGACTGTTTATTCAGCCCCAAGGACAGGACAACAATACGGGCACCGTTATGAATGGCATAGCGGATGCCCTCCCCCAGCTTATCCTCATCCCCGTTGCCGTCGGCCTCCAGTGCCTTGATGGGCATAATCCGCGCATTCCATAATAAGCCTGCCGTGCCTTTATCGTTGTCGGCTGCAGCGGCGATGACCCCCGCCACATTGGTGCCGTGCCCGTTATCGTCATCGGGATAAGCACCGGTTTCAATAAGATTGATGCCCGGCACCAGCTTGTCCACCAGGTCAGGATGGTTCAGGTCCACTCCGGTGTCTACCACCGCAATCACCAGATCCGAGCCGGTAACCACGTCCCAGGCCTCCTCTGCACGGATCTGCTTCAGATAATGCTGGTTGGGCAGCAGGGGGTCATTGGGCGTACGGGCCGCCTTCACCTTCTGATTGGGTGAAATGGACTCTACCAGCGGGCTCCCCGTCCAATGGGCCAGCCACTCCTCTTCCCCCAGCGCAGGCTGTGGTTGGGCTACAGTAACGTGGGAGGCCGGATATTGCCGGACGATCCGGCTCTCCGCCAGGAACGCCTCCGGCGGCTCCTGGTGCCACTGAATGATCCATTCGGCGGGTACCTCTACGGATTTACCCGGCTGCTCCCCGGCGCTCCGGACATCGGAGCCGCCGGTAATGCCGGCGCATATGAGCAGCACCAGCCCCAAGAGCAAAATGATGTATCTATATGTAATGGATCGCTCCATCTTCATTTCCTGATCCTCCCGGATTCCGGCTTTCTGCGGGCTGCATGATGCATGGCGGAACCCTCTCATAAAAAACACTCCAAAGCCACATTATACATCACATCTGTTCGTTGTGGGGCGTATGGAGGAAATTTCTTAAAGTGGAAGCGCATCCATTTTGCTGGCAGAGTGCATGGGACATTCAGGGACTTCAGAGTCTGAAGCAAGAGTCCTCCACCCCGCCCAAAACAGCAAATGCCGGTCTCCCTGTCGAAGAGAAACCGGCATACATCAGCCTGCAGCAGCGATACTTTTAGGCGGACCAGAAATCGGTGGTAAAGGAGAAAATCTGGCTGATTCCCTCCATCAGCAGGTGGGGGAAGAAGCCCATCAGCACTCCTGCCGCTGCACATAGCCAGAGGGTAATCACCAGAGGCACAGCCGGACGCAGAACGGTTTCCTCCTCATCCCGGCGCATGAACATTTGTCTGGCCAGCCCGAAGTAATAGTAGAAGGAAATGACACTGGTGAGGATCATCACGGCTGCCAGCCAATATTGATGATTGGCTACGGCGCCGAACATAATGAAGATTTTGCCGAAGAATCCGCCTGTAACCGGAATCCCGGCCAGGGAGAGAATGATCAGGACCATGGCTGCTGCCGACCACGGCGCCCGGTAATACAGTCCGGCCAGCCCCTTCACGGCTGTTCCGCCGCTGGAGCGTTCCACCAGCATAATCATGGCGAAGGCGCCGATGTTCATGAACAGGTAGGCAACCAGATAAAACAGCATCTCTTCGAAGGTGCTGTGATGCACCATGGAGTAGCCTGTGGCGATAGGCACGAGCAGATAACCTGCGTTGGCTATCCCGGAATAGGCCATGAGCCGTTTCAAATCCGACTGACGCAGAGCTGCTGTATTCCCGATAATCATGGCGGCCGCTGCCAGCCCGGAGACGGCCAGGAAGGCATCATGTCCCAATGGCATAGACGTGCTGCCGGCCAGGAGATCATAGTAGACGTAGATCAAAACCCGGAAGGTAACGGCAAACGCCGCCGCCTTGGACACCACTGCCAGAAAAGCGGTCACCGGCGTAGCCGCCCCCTGGTATGCATCCGGCGCCCAGGTATGGAATGGTGCCGCCGCCACCTTGAAGCCGAAGCCGGCCAGAAGCAGGAAGAAGGACAAGTACAGGATGGGGCCGAAGCTTTCGGCTACAGCTGTCGAATCCAGCGCCGTGCGGATTTCCAGCAGATTGGTGGTGCCGGTCATGCCATAAAGGAAGGACATGCCGTACAGGATCACCGCCGAGGAAATTCCGCCCTGGATCAGGTATTTAAACGCACCCTCATTGGCCAGGTGATGCTTCTTGCGGATGCCGACCATGATATAGGTGGTGATGCTCAAGGTTTCCAGACCGACGTACAAGGTGATGAGGTCAGCCGAGGAAGCCATAATCATACCGCCCAGGACGGCAGGCAGGAACAGATAATAGAATTCACCCTCGTGGAGGATTTCCTCCCTGTCCACACTGCCTAGGCTCATGAACACCACAAGTCCGGTGCCTGTCAGCAGCACCAGCTTGATCAGATTCGCAAAATCATCCAGCCGGTAGCTCTGATTCAACAGGGAAATCGGAGCATCCGTACCCAGCCGCGGAATGACCAGGGCTGCGGAAACCGCCAGCGCCAACACCGTAAGCCAGCCGAGAATGGTCCGTTTTTGCTTGGCAGGCATGAACAAATCCAAAATCGACAAGAGGATGGCGGAGATGACCAAGGCCAGCTCCGGGGCCATATATGCTAAATCCCCGACGCGAAGTCCACTTAATTGACCCATTGATCTAACCTCCTAAGAGTTTTCACAACAGTGAAAGCTGGCATCGTAAGCATGGGCTATTACTTTGCCGTAATGGTTTGTATGAAGGAATCGAAATCGGCGACTGTCTGGTACATGGTCTGGGTCAGGATGCCCGGATATACTCCCAAGAGCACGATAAACTCGGCCAGGATAATCATCGGGATCGCCTCCACCAGCCGGGCATCCTTCAGGCCGCTGTATGCCGGGCGCACCGGGCCGTAGCTGATGCCGAGCACTCCGCGAAGCACATACACCGCCGCCAGGATAATTCCCAAGGCCCCTACTATTGCGGCAGCGGGCAGGGAATCGAATAATCCCAGGAAGGCCATCAGCTCGCCGGGGAAGCCGGACAAGGCCGGAAGCCCCAGAGAGGCCATACCCGCCACCATCAGGATGCCGCAGATAAACGGCAGAGATTTGGCCAGTCCTCCCAGCTCCCGCAGGTCGGTGGTTTCCGTCCGCTCATACAGGCTGCCTACCAACAGGAACAACAGCGCCGAGATCAGCCCGTGGGACACCATTTGGAACAGAGCGCCCTCCAATCCCGTCAGGCTAAAGGCGGCGATTCCCAGGATCACCACACCCATGTGGCTAATACTGGAGTAGGCCAGCAGCAGCTTGAAGTCATCCTGGCGGAGAGCCAGCACCGCTCCATACAGAATATTGATTACGCCCAGCACAGCCAGGGTCAACGCCCAGGACTTGGCCTCCTGCGGGAACAGCAGCACCCCGAAGCGGATCAGCCCGTACGCCCCCATTTTCAGCAGAATCCCCGAGTGGATCATCACAATGGAAGGCGGCGCCTCGGCATGCACCTTCAGCATCCAGGTATGGAACGGGAAAATGGGCAGCTTGATGCCGAATGCGATAAGAATCAGCAGGAACATCACATGGCTGCCGCTGATGGTCCAGGACCAGCTGTCGCTTAACCGGATGGTCCATTCCAAGGCTTCCTTTAAATTGAAGGGATTGCCCTCGGCAATCATGTTCACATAAGAGCCGTCACCGGAGCCGAAGAGGTTCTTCTGGATTTCCCCCAGATGCCCGGTGAAGTAAAACTCGCTTCCGTTCTGTCCAAACCCCGCCGTCGCCACCAGGATCAGGAACGCGATGAGCATAATGGCCGAACCTACACCGTTATACAGCAGGAAGCGGTTGGCCGCCTTCTCCCGGTGAATAAATCCCCAGATGCCGATAAGGAAGAACATAGGCACGAGCGTGCTTTCGAAGAACAGGAAGAACAGGAACAGATCCTGGGCCATAAACACACCGAACATTCCCGTTTCCAACACGAGGAACAGGATATAGTAGAGCTTCCAGCGTTTTTTGATGAACTTGGAGGCCAATGCCGCCATGGCCGCAACCAGCGCGGTCAGGAATACCAACGGCAGAGACATGCCGTCCACCGCCACAATATAGTCGAAACGGAGGGTCAGGCTGCTCATCTGCTGGGTCAGGTCAGGCCCGATGGGCAGCGGCAGGTGGATCCAGCTATACTGCTCGGCATACTGGTATCCGGCGTTGGAGGTATTGAAATCCACATAAAGCCAGGTGACCAGCGCCAGAGGAATCAGAGTGGCGATGATGGCAGCAAGCCTTAAGGCCTTGCCGTTTTCCTTCGGGATAAACAATAGCGCCAATACTCCCAATAGTGGCGAGAAGGCAATCATGCTTAGAATCGGCAGATCATCCAACATGGAAGAACCTCCTTCCCGCAAAAGCCAGGATTATCACCACAATGGACAAAAGGGTAACCAGACCGTAGGTTTGGACCTGGCCGTTCTGCACCCGGCGTCCCACATAGCCGATGCCCCGAACCCCGGCGGCAACAGCCCGGATCGCTCCGTCAATGATGAAGTCATCCACCAGCTGCAGCAGCTGGGCCAGCTTATGCAAGGGGGTAACGATGATCAGCTGGTACAGCTCATCCACGTAATATTTGCGGTTGAGGACACGGGCCAAACCGGTTGGCTCTGCCTGGGTCTGCTCCCCTGCGGAACGGTACATCCACCAGCCTAATCCGAGACCGGCCACGGCTGCTGCCGTAGACAGAAGCATCACCGTCCACTCGAGGCTTTCTGTCCCCGCTTTGCCATCTGTCAGCCAGTCGCCCAGCCAGGAGTTGGCCTCCGGCACAAACACAAATCCCGCTACCACTGCCAGCACCGCCAAAATAGCCAGCGGCACCGTCATAGCAGCGGACGATTCATGAGCATGGGCCGCCCCTTCACTCCGGCTTTTCCCGGTGAAGACCAGCATGAACAGCCTAGCCATATAGAAAGCGGTCAGGAAGGAACCCAGCAGCCCCACGGCAAACACCAGCTTGTTCTCATGATAGGCTACCGCCAGAATGGCATCCTTGGACCAGAAGCCGGACAAAGGAACGATACCGGACAAGGCCAGCGCGCCAATGGCAAAGGTCCAGGCGGTCAGCTTCATGCGGCGTCCCACTCCGCCCATTTCGTGAATATTTTGGGTATGTACAGCATGGATGACACTGCCTGCTCCCAGGAACAGCAGGGCTTTGAAGAAGGCATGGGTGAACAGGTGGAAAATCCCGGCGGTGTATGCCATCCAGGTCCCCAGTCCCATGGCCATCATCATATAACCCAGCTGGCTGATTGTGGAGTACGCCAGTATCCGCTTGATATCATTCTGGGCAATCCCGATGGTAGCGGCAAAAATGGCGGTAAAGGCGCCGACAATCAGCACTACCAGCAATGCCGTATCGGAAGCCAGGAAGATGTCATAGGTTCTGGCTACCAGATAAACCCCTGCCGCAACCATGGTCGCCGCGTGAATCAGGGCGGAGATGGGAGTTGGCCCTTCCATGGCGTCGGGAAGCCAGACATGCAGCGGGAATTGACCGGATTTGCCTGCGGCACCCACGAAGATCAGAATGCCGATACAGGTGATAATGCCGGGACTGATATCCGGTGTTCCCTGGAACGCATTGTGAAGGGACGGGAAGTCCAGGCTATGGCCGGGCACATACCAGAAGAGCATCAGGACCGCGATAAACAGTCCGACATCTCCGATCCGCGTGACGATAAAGGCCTTTTTGGCCGCCGCCCGTGCTTCCGGCTTCTGGTACCAAAAGCCGATCAGCAGGAATGAGCACACCCCTACCAGCTCCCAAAAAACGTACAGCTGCAGGAGATTGGGCGAAATGACCAGGCTTAGCATGGAGAAGGTAAACAGTGACAGATAGCTGTAGAATACAGTAATGCGCTCATCCTTGGCCATGTAGCTGGTGGAATACAGGTGCACCAGTACACTGACCAATGTCACCACCACAAGCATCAACGCATTCAAGTTGGTGACTTCAAAGCCGAAACGAACGGAGGCATCCCCGATTTTCAGCCATTCAAACTCATCCCACCGGTAATCCCGCACATCCCCCAGGCGTTCGAAAAGGATAAGCAGTGAGAGAATAAGAGACAGCAGCACCCCAAAGGTGCCGACGATGGTACCGGTGCTTTTCATCTGCTTGCCGAAGGCGATTAAGATGAGAAAGGCCAGCAG
>JAEWAA010000447.1 GCA_023391955.1 Bacillota bacterium
TGGAAATCCGCCGCTCCGAACTAGCGTCTGCCCAGGACGAACGACGCATGCTGAATGCTTGGGTTGAATACTTCTCCGAGTGGCTAGGCAAATTGAAGGAAACGGGTTGTACCAAGCTTGCCGACCATATTGGCCTGATGCGGCGTATCCACGAATGCTCGGAAATGCTCTTGCAGAAGAAAGAGGAACTGAATGGGCTCGATGTCAGCGAAGCAGAGCGGTTGCAAGCGGAGTATGAGCAGTGGAAGAATGATGAACAGAAGTGGCAACAAAAATGGGGGTCCTTACTCCGAAAGCAATCGGAAACCGAATCGAAAAAATCCGAAGCGGAAGGAAAGCTCTACTTGCTTCGGATCAAGGTGCAAGAATGCGAAGCCGCCTGGCGGAATTGGATCGATGAGTACGGCAGCGAGCGGGAAGCCGGGGCGTTACAAAGATACGAAGAAGCATGCAATTCGTCCGCCTCCACTTGGCAAAAGATCCAAAACTGGGAGGGCAGCTGGAAGGGTCAGCAGACATTGCGCGACAGCCAGTTCAACAAGCTGCAATTGATGCGGCAAAAATATAATATCGATCAAAGTTTTAACGTTGACGTTCAGAAGATCACGAACGAGGATTATGATCGGCTGCTGGAAACCATCGAACACCTGAACATACCGGAATATCAAGCCAAAGTTGCGACGGCTTTGAAAGAGTCGGAAGAGGAGTTTAAGTCCCACTTTATTTTCCGGTTAAGAGAAGCAATTGAGATGGCTCGTAGGGAGTTTCACGAACTGAACTATGCGCTTAGACACTTTCCCTTTTCTGATGATAAGTACCATTTTGAGGTTTCTCCTAGTGAACGTTACAAGCGGTTCTATGATGCCGTGATGGATCCCATGCTTTTGGAAAAGGGCTCCTTGTTCGAATTACCGGACAACGATCGTACCGAGGTTCTGCATGAATTGTTTGACCTTCTGGTCAAAGGGGAGGCTGGACAATTGGAAGAGTTCTCGGACTATCGGCAATACTTGGATTTCGATATCATCGTAACATCCGGTACCGGCAAATACCGCTTCTCGCAAGTGCTAAAGGAGAAATCGGGAGGCGAGACGCAGACACCATTCTATATTGCGATTTTGGCTTCCTTCCACCACTTATATTCCGGAAAAAGCTCACGGCTTGTCATCTTCGATGAAGCGTTCAACAAAATGGACGAACAGCGGATTCATTCCAGTCTGCGGTTGATTAAGCAGATGGGTCTGCAGTTGATTGCCGCCGTACCCGATGAGAAGATGCAGCACATGGCTCCTGAAGTGTCCACGACTCTGTTCGTCAGCAAGCACAACTACCAATGTTATGTGGACATGATTGATAAATGGGATAACGGTGCTGAAGACGAGATGGCGAGAGCGGGAGCCGTGGAAATAGCTGAATATGAGTCTGAGGCAGCTGCTGCATCGAATGTAGATATTGGCGACGGGAAATCCCCATCGGCCGGTAATGAGGAAGAAGGAAATGGTCAAGGCTTATTATTCTAGCTTGTAAGGTAAGGGGGATTCATTTGGAGATACAGGAAACGTCATATACATCCGAATTTGTTTCCCGGCTGCTTAACCTCCTGCTGGACAAATACGAGTTAAGCCAGTCTTTTGCAACCGGGCAGCCTTCCAAACAAAGGCCACAACTATCCCTTAGTAAAAGTCCATTCTGGAACGAATATACAGACGAAATGGATTTCCGCAAACGAATTTGGATCAACGAAGCAGCTTCCGAGCTTGAGCGGCTCGGACTTGTTGAACTCTGTTGGGCCCGGTTTCGCACCGGCGAGCAGTTGGAACGGATCTTTTTACAATGGAGTGATTTGGAAGAAGCTTATCGTGTTGCGGGGCGGATGCCGAAGCGGGACAAGCTGGAACGTTTGCGGCACATCCTTACTCCCTTATCACGGCATCCTTGGGAATGGGTCAGGGCCTGGTCTGAACAAGCTGAAGTATCGCTAGCTGAAGGTAAAACTTTTCACCTTGAGGTGGACGATCCAGAGGGATATAAGGATCTTGTTTGTGTATTGCTGGAGCTTCCTAAGCTTGAGCGAGCCGTCCCAATAAGATTACTTAGCCAGAAGCTGTTCAAGGATTCCAAGCATATGGAAAGAAACGTTCAACGAAGATTGCTCTCGCTCGCCAAGCAAGCATCGGGAGAGGATCGTGAAACCGAGGAGGAATGGCTTGATTTTCTCGGGGTGGCCAAAAATCCACAACTAGTGCTTGTAAGCGGGCCTCTTTCATTCCGTACTACAAACAGTCAGAGAATTGATATTGGAGTGTTTGCAGGTGGGGTTGGTTTATCGGATAAAACGGTGGAAGAAATGCATAAGGTTGAAACAGTTGCCACCCGGATCGTAACAATTGAAAACTTGGCGACTTATCATCTATGGCTCGAACACACTTCTGAGCTCCGAGATAGAGAACTTGTTCTATATACCGGGGGATTTCCCCTTCGGTCGTTGCAAACCTTTTTGCGTAAAATAGCGGAGCATTTGGCATTGGAACCGGAAAAGAACATTGAAATATATCATTGGGGTGATATTGATCTGGGAGGAATCCGGATTTTTGAATTCCTGCGGAAGCAATTTTTCTCTACTCTGAAGCCCATGTTAATGGATGAGGAGACGCTTCTTCGTTACGAGTCCCGAGCCGCATCAATTGGTGATGAGTATGCTGGAAAGCTTGAGGAGGCCCTCAAGGATACCCGACTGATTCATTGGAGTTCGGTGCTGCAAACGATGCTTGATCGAAGGATACGGTTGGAACAGGAAAGTATTGTGGAGTTGGACTAAAGAAAAAAGGAGCGCTTTGTGAAGCGAGGGTGGACGAACTATGTGGAGGATAAGCCGGTCCGCGGGGGCTGGTTTTCTGCTGCTTCTGAGTTCGGGGCGGTGTATGTTATACTGGTGATAAAAGAGCGGGAAAGCTTATGACAAGGGGTGACATCGAATGGAAAAGGTCAATTCACCGGAAGAGTTGATGGAGAACATATCGAATATGAGCCGCGACAACTCCGTGTACCAATTTCATATTCCGGGAAAAGGAAAGTTCACTCTCGTCCTGCAAGAGGAGGAGCAGCGGTCCATTCAGGCTGATGTTGAGGCTAATCCGGAATTGAAGGCCATGATTGAACAGAGCAGGAAGGAATTCAAGCTTGGCAAAGCGATGAGTACATCGGAGTTACTGAAATCCTTATCCCCAGAGGATTTTCGGTCATGAACCGCGTAGTTTTATGGCCTCCGGCAGTAAGATCCAAGCTCTCTCAATTTCGTAGCGAGCGATTTTCCCCCGAGGAAACGTATGATTTTATATCTCAATTCATTCTTGAAACAGAAGCTGTACTCACCAATCCCATTATAGGCAAAGCTTATATAGAGGAAAGAGGGACTTATGTTGGATTGTCGCGTAGCGTTGTGAAGAGGTTTAGGATTTACTTTGAACAGCGTGAGAATGAAGTTTGGATTGTTGCTGTATTGTTTCCCGGAGAAAAATGAAGAATGCTTGCTCAAATTGTATAATTGAGAGGAAATCAGTTATCTATGCCCCTGCCAAATAAGCCGTTCCCACAAACGTTTGAGGATGATTGCGCCGCTGACGATATCCTTGAATCGGCTGGGATTTTAACTCCGGAACAAGCTGAGCATTTGATGGATGATATCAAAGGGATGCGCGAAGAAGAATGGGAATGAAAATCTAATAGCCAACCCATTGTAATTCCTTCTGGGTTACAGTGAGTTTGTTTATATACTCGGAATACTTAAAAGGAGAACAGACGTTCATGGTTTATAGGTGCAGAATCGAACTGAACGAGATAGCCCCGAAGATATGGAGAGAGTTTCAATTTCATCCGGACGTGACGTTTCATCAATTTCACAAGATTGTTCAAGCGGTTATGGGTTGGGAAAATTGCCATTTGTACGAATTTCATGTCAATGGACAAGTTATCGGCCTGTCTGATCCGACATTCGAGCATATGGAAGACCGTAAGGTGTTGAACGCACGGAGGGAAATCGTGAAGAAGCATGTTCAAGAGGAAAATAGCTCATTAACCTACGTTTATGATTTTGGCGACGATTGGCAGCACACGGTTACGTTGATCAAAATCGACTCAACGACATCCGATCCAGCTCCATTATGTCTGGATGGAGCACGCAGCTGTCCGCAGGAAGATGTAGGAGGCGTTTGGGGCCATCAGCATCTGTTGGAAGTCTTGCACACACCTAATCATTCGGAGCGGGAACATTTTATCGGCTGGGTTCGCGAAGGTTATGATCCCGAATATTTCTCCTGCGAAGAAAAGAATCAGTAGCTTCAGAGGCAGAAGGACAAACTGATCCCCAAATCACTGATTAAGCGGCCGGAAGGCAAACAGCCTGTGAAATTAACGAAGTCGGTATTGAATAAGCATCTGAAGCA
>JAEWAA010000595.1 GCA_023391955.1 Bacillota bacterium
CTCCTATACATCTCCTGTAATATGAACGTCACTAAACTTCCCATGGAATGATCAAGGAGGATCAGATGGAACTATCACTGAGCATGTGGAGCGTCCACCGGACCGTGAGAGAAAACGGCTGGACCGTACTGGACTTTGTAGATTTTTGCAATAAGGAAGGCATTAAGCAGGTCGAGCTGTTGAATGTATTCTGGAAAAATGCCGCCATTGAGCTGCCCACCGTGGTAGCCGCCTTGAAGAGCAAAGGCATCCAGGCCTCCAGCTATGCCGTGGCCAATGATTTCGCCAAGGACAATGCCGAGGAGCGCAAGGCCGCCCTCCAGGAAATTCTGGACGCCATTCCGGTAGCGCAAGCGCTGGGTGTGAACGTTATCCGGGTATTTTCCGGTAATCTGACAGAACATGTAACCTACGACAATGCGTTGGGCTGGATTGTGGAGGGCTTGAGTGCAGCTGCGGAAGCGGCGGGCAAAGCAGGCATCACCCTTTGTCTGGAGAACCACGGCAAGCTTGCCGGAAGCGGAATTCAGGTGAAAGCGATTCTGGACCGGGTGAAATCCCCTTATTTGAAATCCACCTTCGATACCGGCAACTTCCTGCTGGTGGATGAGGAGCCGTTGACAGCGCTGGATGTGCTGATCGGCGAGGTGGCGCATGTACACTTCAAGGATTTTGTGCGGCTGCCCGAGGGACGTTATAAATCGCTGGCCGGGACCTCCTTTGAAGGTGTCAACCTGGGGCTGGGCGATGTAGATCTGGCGGAGATTGTCCGCCGCTTGAAGGAACGCGGCTATGAAGGCGCGTATGTGCTGGAGTATGAGGGGCTGGGCAGCGAGGCCGAAGGCATCCGCAAGAGCTACGAATATTTCGCCACCTTGGTGTAAAAGGGCGGAGGAGGAGTGGAGCAGCGGCAAAGCCTCCATGGAGAGCGGGACGCGCCTGCTGCTGGGCGATTCCTGTTGACTGCCGATTGGCGCGGGAGACACTCCTCCTGGTGAGCACGGACCTGCACACTTCTAACCCTAACGGACACCAGAGACCTTATTCGGCTCAAAATAGCCTCCTTCGCATTCTAACGGACTCAGCAGCCGCTATTGGGGACTTTTGAGCCGGATTCATCCAGTTGATGCTTCAATAAGCGCGCTTGAGTCCGTTAGTTTCCGGAAAAGGCGCTTTTCAGCAGAATAGCGTTCCTGGAGTCCGTTAGCCAAACACGCTCTGGGTCACCGGACATCTGTACCCGCCCGTCAGAGCAGCATATTCTCCAAAACAGCCGCTCCATGCAGCCCAACGGCTCTGCGGCCATCCTCTATCAGAACAACAACGGCCGGCGGTGAACGCCTCCCGCCTTCCGACCGACTATAACGTTTAGAGACTGACAGGAAAAGCATGTGCTTTCGAAGCTGCGTTTGCTATCACAAACGCTTAGCACCGCTTTTTCCTGACAGCTCCTTACGGCAAAAGGAGACAGCTTGAATGGAACGTAACCTCTACGCGGACATTGCCATCCTGGGCGGCGGCACCGGCGGCGTCGCGGCCGCACTGGCGGCTGCCAAAGCCGGCAAGCAGGTCATCATGACCGAAGAAACCGACTGGGTCGGCGGCCAGCTGACCAGCCAGGCGGTGCCCCCGGATGAGCATCCTTGGATCGAATCCTTCGGCTGTACGACCAGCTACCGGCTTTTCCGGGAGGGCGTACGGCAGTATTACCGGAACCACTTCCCCCTGACGCCGGACGCTGCCTCCAACCCCCGCCTGAACCCCGGCAGCGGTATTGTCAGCCGCCTGTGCCATGAGCCCCGCGCTGCTTTGGCGGTGCTCCAGGACATGCTGGCGCCCTATGTGCACAGCGGGCGCATCCGGATTCTCCACCGCTACCGGATCGAAGCGGCGGAGACAGACGGTGACAAGGTGACATCGGTCACCGTCAAGCACTTGGACAGCGGCGACACCGCTCGCTTGTCGGCTTCTTATTATATCGACGCCACCGAATGCGGCGACCTGCTGCCCAAAGCCGGGATCGAATATGTCACCGGCGCCGAAAGCCGTGCCGAAACCGGCGAGCCCCACGCAGTGGACGGGGACGCACAGCCGATGGATATGCAAAGCTTCACCTATTGCTTTGCGGTGGACTACCTGGAGAACGAGGACCACACTATCCCGAAGCCGGAGATGTACGATTTCTGGCGCAGCTATAAGGCCGACTTCTGGCCGGACCGGCTGCTTAGCCTCACCGGCGTAAAACCCTCCACCATGGAAAAGGTGGATTACGAGCTTTTTCCCAATGCCGAGGGGAAATTCCCCCTATTTGCATACCGGCAGATTCTTGACCGCTGGCACTTCCGGCTGGGTCTGTTCAACAGCTCCATCTCGCTGATCAATTGGCCCCAGAACGATTATTGGCTAGGCGGGATCATCGACGTGACGGAGGAGGAGCGGCAGAAGCATCTGTACGAGGCCAAGCAGCTGAGCCTGTCCCTGCTGTACTGGCTGCAGACGGAAGCTCCACGCCCCGACGGCAAAACCGGCTACCCCGGCCTGCGCCTGCGCCCCGATGTGACGGGCACCGAGGATGGTCTGGCCATGTACCCGTACATCCGGGAATCCCGGCGGATCAAGGCCCAGTTCACCGTGCTGGAGCAGCATGTAGCCACGGATTGCCGTCCCGACGGCAAGGCGGAGGAGTTTTTTGACAGCGTGGGTGTGGGCTGTTACCGCATCGACCTGCATCCCAGCACACAAGGTGTGCCGTATATCGATATTTCCTCCCTGCCCTTCCAGATTCCGCTGGGCAGTCTGATCCCGGTGCGGGTGACCAATGTGCTGGCCGCAGCCAAAAATATCGGCGTTACCCACATCACAAACGGCTGCTACCGCCTCCACCCGGTGGAATGGAATATCGGCGAAGCGGCAGGCTATTGCGCCAGCTATTGCCTGGATAAAGGCTTTACCCCCAAAGATCTGCGGGATTTCGCACCGGAGCTGGCCAGCTTCCAGCAGCTGCTTGTCCGTGAGGGCGTAGAGCTGAAGTGGCCTGCACTGCGGCCGGTGTAAACAGCAGATTCAGGCATCGCGCTTGTCCGCTACGGCTTTGCGGCTGCATAATCTTTTATAAGAAGCAATCCTAACCCACTAATTCATGAGGTGATCCACATGAGCGGCAAAATCCGCATCGGCGTTATCGGCGCCGGCTCCATTTCCGAAATGCACTTCAGCTCCTACTCCAAAAATCCCGACGCTGTCCTGACCGCGGTCTGCGACCTGAAGGAAGATCGGGCCAAGGCCAAGGCTGAAAAGTACAATATCCCTAACATTTACACTGACTATCACGAGCTTCTCGCCAACCCGGATATCGACGCGGTGAGCATCTGCACCTGGAACAACAGCCACGCCGAAATCAGCATCGCCGCCCTCAAAGCAGGCAAAAACGTGCTGTGCGAAAAGCCCCTGTGCAAAACCGTCGAGGAAGCGCTGGCAGTAGAGCAGGCTGTGAAGGAATCCGGCAAAACCCTGCATGTTGGCTTTGTCCGCCGGTACGCCTCCAATACCCGGATCGTCAAATCCTTTATGGATGCGGGCGAAATCGGTCCCATCTACTATGCCAAGGCCTCCTGTATCCGCAAGCTGGGCAACCCCGGCGGCTGGTTCTCCGATGTGGAGCGCTCCGGCGGCGGCCCGCTCATCGACGTGGGCGTCCATGTTATCGATCTGTGCTGGTACCTGATGGGCAAGCCCAAGGTGAAGTCCATCAGCGGCAATACCTACAACCGTCTGGGCAACCGGGCGAATGTGAAGAACCTGCGCTTTTACAAGGCGGCGGATTATAATGCGGAGCTGAACACCGTTGAGGATATGGCCAATGCCCTGATCCGTTTCGAAAACGGCGCCTCCCTCATCGTAGATGTAAGCTTCACCCTTCATGCCAAGGAAGACGAGCTGACCGTCAAGCTGTTCGGCGAAAAAGGCGGCGTGGAGCTGGAGCCTAAGCTGACTCTGATCACGGAAAAGCATGACACCATCCTCAATTCCACACCACAAATCGATAACCTGTCCTTCGATTTTGTGTCCGGCTTCCAGGACGAAATGAACTTCTTTATCGAGGTGTGCCAAGGCACCAAAACCACCCTGAGCCCGGTGGAGGACGGCGTGGAAATCATGAAGATTCTCTGCGGCGTGTACGAATCCGCCCGTCTCGGCAAGGAAATTTATTTCGACTGAGCCAAAGGAGGGTCATCCCATGGGGGAAACCAAAGTGCGCATCGGCAATCCCATCGGCGTCATCGTGGACAGCTTCGGTGTGGGTGTCCGTGAAGGGCTGCGGAAGGCCAAGGAGGTTGGTGCAGACGGGGTGCAAATCTATGCCGTTTCCGGCGAGATGGACCCGGACAATCTGGACGCCGCCGCCCGCAAGGACCTGAAGGAATATATCGCTTCGCTGGGCCTGGAAATCAGCGCCCTCTGCGGCGACCTGGGAGGCCACGGCTTCCAGGACAAAACCGAGAATCCGGCCAAGGTGGAAAAGTCCAAACGCATTCTCGACCTGGCTCTGGATCTAGGCACCAACGTGGTCACTACACACATCGGTATTGTGCCGGAGGACAAAGACAGCGACGTGTATAAGGCGATGCAGGAGGCCTGCAGAGAGCTGAATGAATATGCGGTCAGCCGGAATGCCTTTTTCGCCATCGAAACCGGACCGGAGCGGGCGGCTCATCTGAAGGAGTTCCTGGATTCCCTGGGCGGCAACGGGGTATCCGTCAACTTTGACCCGGCCAACATGGTGATGGTCACGGGCGACGATCCTGTGGAGGGCGTTAAGCTGCTGCGGGATTATGTGGTGCACACCCATGTGAAGGACGGGGTCCGGCTGAAGGAAATCGACCCTCGTCTGGTGTATGGGGCATTGGGCTTCGAGCCCATGGACCATGCCAAGATCGCCGTGATGGTGAGCTCCGGCGAGTTTTTCCGGGAGGTGCCCCTGGGCGAGGGCAAGGTGGACTTCGATGCCTACTTCGCCGCATTGGCGGAGATCGGCTACAAGGGCTACCTCACCATCGAACGTGAGGTAGGCGCCAACCCCGGAGAGGACATCCGCCGGGCGGTGCAGTTCATCAAGGGCTACCGGTAAGCGGCACAGCTGAGGACTGTTCAGCGGCGGAGTTAATAACCAACAGCCAGCGGCAGTCCGGCAAACAGAACCCGGCGTCTCAGTTGTCCGGTGCCAGGCGGTTGAGTTGAGCCGCTCCATCCATACGCTAGTTAATAAGCTGTCCCGAAGCAGATCCAACTCTGCCGGTGGACAGCTTTTTGGTTGGCGAGCTCCCCTCTCCCTCAGATCAGCGTATTCCCCCCAAGGTTGATCCTAACGGACTCACGTTCCGCTATTTTCCGCAAAACGCCACTTTCCTCTCATTCACGGACCCACGTTCCGCTATTTGCTCAAAATCCGCTCCAAACGATCCCGTTACAGCCTAATAACGGCTCTGGAGTCCGCGAAAACTCAAACTTGGAGCTTTTTGCTCAAATAGCGGCTCCCCTGTCCGTTAGTTGGGGGAGTTTACAGCCTTCCTTTCTCCCCTTACGTGTAGAACAGGGATCCCCCTCTTCCTTCTACGTTCGAAGAGTAAATGTCCGGAACCGCCGATTGCCACTCGCTACCATCATGACCTGAAGCTCCACCAGACGATGCAGGATGCGGCGGGCATGACGGTCACTGACCCGGAGATGCTCCGCCAGCTCCAGCGGCGACAAGGGCACCGGCTTCCGGCGGGCCAACCTAACTGCCTCCGCTTCCAGCCATGTCAAAGAGGACGAGACTTCCGTAGCGAGGAACTTGCCGATAAACGCGAGCACCAGCTGCTGACACTGTTTGGGCTCTTCGACAATGGACAAATATGCCACAGGCAGCAGCACCCAACCATCCAACGCTAACAGGCTGTGCCGCCGGCACAGATCCTTAAAGCGCCGCACATCCAGGTCCCGGGCATGTGGACCGTAGCCCTGGATCTCAATGCCGCCTTTTGCCCCACGGGGGATATAGGCCAGGTCCAGATAACGGTAGCCGTTGGCGAAGTCTCTGACCTCCCACTCCGGCTCCAGATACTCGAAGTGCCCAACCGCCGGAAACCAGACCTGCCGCAAAAACTCCACCGTACCATGTCCCAGCCCTTTCTCCAAAAGCTCCCTCCTCCGCGGATTGTCCGACTCCCTCCGGATAACCCCATCCAACCACAACTCATAACAATCGTCAAAATGCCCCATTCCGCCGTCTCCTCCTTATGCCGTACAAACAAAAAGCCGCCAGCGCATTGATCCGAACAAATCGGTTCAATGGCAAGCGGCGTGTGCTTCACGGCCTCGTTTGGGAACATTATACAGCAAATCTCGCCAGGGATACAACAGAGATTTTGGTTCAGTCAATTTCGTCAGTTGGTTTCAATAGCCGGTTTGGTCAGTCGGTTTGGTCAGTCGGTTTGGTCAGTTGGATCCCTTACGGACCTACAGTACGTTATTTACTCAAAATCACCCTTTTTCAGCATTTCGCGGACACACGGTACGTTATTCGGACACAGTAGGCAGAAAACCTGACTCATCGAACAAAATAGAGGCTCCTGGGTCCGTAAAAATCGAAAAGCAGGGTATTTTGCTAAAATAACGTCTCCTCAGTCCGCAACGCAGCCGCCCCCCTATCTCTCCGCCAAATTGTCTTTTCGCCACACTCCTCCCACTCACCCACGCTCTCAGCCACCCTGCACTTCGTCCCCCTCATACGCCTCATCCAGCAAAGCTGCCCGTGCCACGGGCCAATTGATCTGGGAGGCGTCGAACAGCATCACGCCGTCGGTGGCGGCGAGGCCGGCCTGGATGACCTCCCGCTGAAGCGCCGGGGCCGGGACATTTGTGACCGCGATGCCCGTATACAGCGGGATTTCCCCGTTGGTGACAATGTTGGCCAAGGTGGCGTATTTCTCCACCTCCTGCCCGGTGGTCTGGTAGGCGCCGATCATCAGGAAGTCCAGATACCCGATGTAGCCCGTCTGGCAATATTCCGGCGTATACACCGAGGCATCCTGCAAACCCAACCGCTCATCGAAGCGGAAGCTGGGGCTGCCCCAGTTGACTCCGTTCAGGTAATAAATTTCGTACCAGGAGCCCACGTAGGCGGAAACCTGAATCGGCCGTCCGGTAGAGTTCCGGTACGAGTTGACCAGTTCCTTGATCTCGGCAAAAAAACGCTTAATGGTCCCCGCCCGGAATTCCCACCAGTCCTGAATCAGCGGCCCGGCTACCCGGGTGGTGCCGTCATAAGCAAACACATCTGCCGGCCAGTTTGCCAGACGTTTGCCCCTGGCACGGAGGAACACCTCGAACTTGGCCCGGGTAACGTCGCTGAAGTCTGCCGTTTCATTATCGTAGCGGCTGCGGTCATGAATCACCCCATCCACCCGGTAATTCTTGATAATCTCCTCGAAGGTCAGCCGCGCATACTCCCAGACCTGGTCATGGGAGGGATTGACGAAGGCTACCGGCCCCTTCTTGGCACTTTCCCGCTGGCGCCGGATTTCCCCGTTGTTCTCGGGTATGTAAATCCGTTCTTCCCAGTCCAAATGCTGATCCAAAACGGCATATTCATCCCGTGCAATGGAGCCCTCCGCAAATACATTCAAGGCCGCATGGATTTCCAGTCCAAGCGCATGCCCATGGGTGATGAATTCCTCCAGCAGATCCAGCTCAGGGTTAGCCCCGGCCTTGGCAGGAGCCTTGATCTCACTGACGTAAGGGCGCCTAGTGAGGTCATTCTTTTTGTAGGAGACGAAACCCTCCACACCTTTTACGTCCAGCGCAATTTTGGTTACTCCGTTGTCCTTGGCCAACTGGAGGAAGTCCCGCACATCCGCGCTGCTTTGGAACCTCTTGGCATTCACCGTCTGGTCCACCCAAAGCACCACTTCTTTTTTCGGAGCAGAACGGGGCCGGCTGAAGATGACCAGCTCCCGCGATGTTTCCTCCACGCCCTTCCGCAACAGCTGCACCCGGACATAATTGACTCCCCGCTTAAGCGGAAAACAACAGGAAAAGCTGCCGTCCGGCGCTACCTGCGCCTCCACTCCATTTACTAAAAGCTGCACACCGGACATATCCCCCGTTTGACGGACTGTTCCGGTAATCCAGTGGTTTGCCGCCGCTGCAGTCACCATGGGGTAATTGTCCAGCACCAACACAGCTGTGCTTCCCATCAGCTCCTTAACGGGCACAACCTGACCGTTCCTGCGCAGCTTCACCAAATCGCCAACTCTGAACCTTTCCGCCAAAAAACGCCCTGCTCCTTCAGGCACCGTACCGGCATCCACGGCACAAAGCACATATCCCCCTTCGGGAATCTCCAATTCAACAGGTTCCGGTACGGAAAGGCCAACGCTCTTTTCACACGGCAGCACGATCTGCGCCACCTTGCTGTCCGCACCAACCAACACCGCCGCATAGGCAGTGGAGAATGAAACCGTCCTCCCATACCCCCGTGTAAACAGAAGGATCCCCTCACGCTCCCCCGGCTCCCGGTCGATGGCGGCAATACTCCGGCAAGGCCCCTGAACATGGATGGTAATATCCTCGGGTGAAGCTTCCACCTCAATTCCTTCCGCACCTGTTACCCCTTGCGGCACAACATCCTCCGCCTTCATGGAAAATGTCCCCCTTTCTTCTAATTTATATCTTTTCCGCCTTGTATAAGCACAGGGCAACAACGCAGCTGCTGCCGCATTGTTGCCCCTGAAGGAAAACTTAGAACCAACGGGCATCCAGATAACCCAGCAGCCGCTGCAGCACAGCCGCAGCTTCGGCCCGGGTGGCATCCGCCGCGGGAGCAAAACCGTCCGTCCGCCCGTTAATCAGGCCGCTTGTTACCAGAGTGGACACTGCATCACGGGACCAGCCGGCAAGCTCCCCGCTGTCGGACAGTCCGGCCAGCACGGAAGCATCCGCCGCAGGAGCGGTGTCCACTGCATGCAGCGCCCGGTACAGCATCACCGCCATTTCCTCACGGGTGATCTGCGCTTCCGGACGGAAGCTGCCGTCCTCGTAACCGTCGGTAATGCCCGCTTTTACAGCCGCCTGCACAGCAGCGGAATACCATGAATCTGCAGCCACATCCGTGAAGCTGCCGCCCGCCGCCGATGCAGAGGCTTCAAGTCCCAAAGCCCGCACCAGCATAGCCGAATATTGCGCCCGGGTCAGCAGGGATTCCGGCTGGAATAGGCCACCCTCCATGCCGTCCACAACCAGCTTGGAGGACAACAGACCCACAGCCTGCTCTGCCCAATGGCCGTTCATATCCCCATAGGAGACCGGCTCCACACGGGCCACTGCCAAGGTAAGGGCTGCATTCTCCAGCCGCACCTGGGCTGTCACAAAACCGGAAGCCGCCGCTCCAACCTTAGCCGGTACGAAGGATAGTCCGCCCTGCTCGTTCAGCTTCATTACAGTTAACTGACCAGGGGCCGCTTCTGTCTTCACAGATAAACTCAGCACACCCTTGCTTTTTGCAGGAAGAGAAAGGGTGCTAACAGCTTCCCCTTCCTTCACTCCCAAGCTGAGCACCAACGCCTCTACCAGCCCGGAAGCTCCCTTGGCCTGAAGCTTGCCTGCCAGAGAGGTTTCTGCCGAACCGGATACCGGTCGCAGGCTCAGCTCCACATGCTTGCCTGCCGCAGTGCTCGTTGTCCACTGGGAGAGGACAGACACAGGCAGTACAACCTCGCCCAGATTGGTCTGAACTACTACCTTGCCATCACTGGGCAAAGTCCCGGCCGCTGCCGCAAACGGGCTTACCGGAATGCTCACCGTTACAATACCCTTGGAAGCAGACGCGCTGTTGTCCGTTGCCGGAATAAGCAGCTCCGGCTTGCCGCCTGCCGTACCGGCAGCCCCCACCAGCGTCTTCTGCTTGGCGGTCAATTGCGCTTCATCAATCCGGAAGAGCGTGCCTGCAGTCCCGTCCGGGGTGGTAATTGCCGTTTTTTGGACCAAATCCGGCGTTCCGCCGCCTCCGCCATAGCCGGAGGAGCCGCCTCCTGTATTACCGTTGCCTGTGCTTTCAGTCCGGGTAATTTGGACGGTTTTTTCATTGGTTTTGTAGCCATCCACATACACCGCCATGGTAACGGAGTTGGCACCCACTACCAGCGGAACAGTGGCTTGGAAGTCGCCGGTGCTGCTGACAGCAGCCGTCTTGCCCGCTACCTGCACCTGCGCAGTGCCCTTGCCCAGAACGTCAACATTGCCTTTTACCGCAAGCTGGCTCTCGGCTGTTTTCATCCCTTCATAAGGAAGGTATCCGCTGAGCAGTGCGCCCCGCACTGCGTCGCCCGCCTTATAGGCATTGGCCACAAGCTGGCGTTTGGTCCGGGTGCCGGACGGGTCCACGGTAGAGATAACAAAACCGTCGGCAGGAATCACACTGTTATTTTCCTCCGGGGAGCCCCAGCTCCAGTTAATGGCCTGGTTCCGGTTCAAAACCTTGGAGACTGTGCCGTCCGCCCCAACCACAACCTCCACCCCAAATCGGGAGGTACCGGTGGAATAGCCGAAGGAATCCGTATACGCGTTGATATTTCCTTCGATCAGGTTAATGTTATGGAAGTTACCCTCCAGGAACTGCTCCGGTTGGCCCGGCAGGCTGAAGCCCACCTGGTAATCCTTCACGTATACCTGGTTCTTCAGGGCGGCGGAAGCAATCGGCCAGTTGATTTGGGAGGCATCAAACAGCATCAGGCCGTTGGTGTTGGCCAACCCCGATTGGAAGACATCCCGCTGCAGCTCGGGCGCCTGGACATTGGTCAAGGCAATCCCTGCATAGAGGGGAATTTCCCCGTTGGTCACAATGTTGCCCAAGGTAATATACTTGCTGACCTCCTGCCCGGTGGTCTGATAGGCCCCGATCATCAGGAAATCGATATACTCGATATACCCGGTCTCATAATACCCCGGTGTATACACATACTCGTCCTTCAAGCCCAATCTGGAATCAAAACGGAAGTTGGGACTGCCCCAGTTTACGCCGTTCAGATAGTAGGTTTCATACCAGGAGCCCACATAAGCGGAGGCCTGGATCGTTCTGCCGGTAGAGGATTCATATGAATCCACAAGAGTCTTCACTTCGCCGAAAAAGCTCTTGATGGTGCCCGAGCGGAATTCCCACCAATCCTGGATCAGCGGCCCGTTCACCCGGGTGGTGCCGTTATAGGAGAACACATCTGCAGGCCAATTTTGAAGCTGCTTGCCTTTGGCCTGGAGGAATGTCTCAAACTTCGCCCGGGTCAGGTCGCTGAAATCCGCCGACTCATTGTCATAACGGCCCCGGTCATGGACCACACCGTCCACATTGTAGTTTTTGATGACCTCCTCGAAGGTCTTCAGCTCGTACTGGCGGACATCGTCGTTAGAGGGATTCACAAAAGCCACCAATCCCTGCTTGGCGCTTTCCCGCACACGCTTGATCTGTCCGTTATTCTCCGGAACGTAAATCCGTTCCTCCCAATCCAAGTGATCGTCCAGTACGGCATATTCATTGCTGGCAATAGAGCCTTCAGCAAATACGTTAATGGCTGCATGGATTTTCAGCCCCAGCGCATGGCCATGGGTAATGAATTCCTCCAGCAGGTCCAAATCCGGATTTGCCCCGGCTTTGGCAGGCGCCGTGATTTCGCTGACATAGGGACGTCCGGTGAGGTCATTCTTTTTGTAGGAGGCGTAACCCTCCACACCCTTCACGTCGAACACCACTTCCGTGACCCCGTTATCCTTGGCCTTCTTCAGGAATTCGTATACATGCTCACTGGTTTGGAATTTCCGGGCATTGGCGGCCTGATCCACCCACAGAATCACACCCTTATTGGAGGTAAAGCCCGGTCTGCTGAAAATAACCAGATCACGGCTGGTATTCTCCGCACCGTTCTTCATTACCTTCACATTGACATAATTGATGCCGGCCTGAAGGGAATAGCTGTAGGAAAACGTACCATCCGCCGCCACAGGCACAGATGTGCCATTAATCAGCAGCTGCACGTTGGCAAGGCCTCCCGCGTCGCTGATATTTCCGCTAATCGGCTCCTGCGCTTTGGTGGAGGTGACCATCTGGTAATTGTCCAGAGTCAGCTTGACCCGGCCGCTCATCAGCTCCGTAACCGGCACCACCTCACCGTTTTTGCGGAGTTTGATCACATCCCCAACCTTGAACTTGGTAGCCAAAAAACGCTTGATGTTATTGTTGGCATAGCTGGTATCCTGGGCGTACAGCACATAGCCGCCTTGGGGAATCTCCAGCTCCGTGGGCCCGGCCCAATTGGGGGCTCCGCCACCACTAGAGGCGGGGTTCACCACCAGCATAACCTTGCTGTCAGCCCCAACCTGAACAGCTACATTATTTTTGGGAATCGTAATGGTATTTCCGGACTCCCGGGTGAACAGCGCAATAATATTGTCGATGCCGGTGATGTCCTGATCGATGTAGTCGATATTCTTCCGGGGCCCTTCAATACTAACGGTGATATCCTCCGGGGCAGCCTCTACCTCCACCCCATTGCCCGTTGTTGCAGGCTTGTAGGTCACCGTGACCGTTTCCGTATCCAAAATGGAAGCTCCGGAGAGCAGCTGGACGGTTAAGGTATTCAGCCCAGCCTTCAAGGAAACCGAAGCGGTAAAGCTTCCGTCCGCGCTAATGACAGCAGCCGTTTCACCAACCTTAACAGCAAGATTCAGGTCTGCTGCATACTGGTCAATTTTCCCCGCAATCTTAAAGGTGGGTACTGAAACCTCCGTGCCTGAGGCAGTGGTCAAGGCCAAAGCCGGCGGCAGATTCAGAAAATCGGCGGCAGTCAGGGTTTGGGTCCCTTTGACGAGGGTTACCTGTTCTCCGATCCGGTAATTCATATATAAGGGCTTGCGGAAAACAGATTTGTCCCAGCCACTATCGCTGGCCAGAATCACATAACCGCCTTGGGGAATGGGGACAAATTGATTATCTTCCCAACTTGCAGGAGTAGAGCTATCCTTTGGGTTTTTCTCAATAGGACCATAAATATTCGTAACCACACCTGAAGCATCTACAGCAATAGCCAAATTAGTTTTCTTTACATATACCTCGTTGGGATGGTCCAAGTTATTGGTAATTCCCTTTCCACTGGTGAATAGGGCTGCATAATTGGATTTCTGATCTCCTTTGGCATCCGTATTGTAATTAATCCAATTCATCACAAGCCTGTTATTTCCATTAGCGGAAACCAAATAAACGGCGTCGGTGACAGAATACACATTTTCCGTGACACTGGTTAATCCTTGAGTGACAGCAGCCTCTCCCTCCGGCTCCGCCGCCGAAGCGGTTAAGGCGCCAACCGGGAAAATCGGGGCAAGCAAAGCAGCAATCAGCAGTACAACAGTCCATAATGCCATGTTTTTTCTGACAGAAACGAAGGTCATCATTCACACTCCTGACGGGATGGGATAGTGGTGCTGATCCCCGGCACAAGGCCGGGCTATGTTGTCCCGGCGTCCCAAACAGGTGAAATTCCTCCGATTCTAAACCACAGGCAGCCGCTTAGGAGCTGCGAGGAAATTAGTACCCGCTTTTGCAGACAAAATCTCGATGGTTTTAGGAGTTTTGTCGGCAAATGAGCGGTACTTTATTTCGTCGCAGTCTCTTAGTCGCGTGCTGCCTGTGTGTGCTGCCGATTCTATGCTGCTGCCGGAGTCCGCAGGACGCACGGGTCTGGCTGCTTACGTCGCAATCTCTTATTTCTTGGTGGTATACCAGTCGTTGGCGGCTTTGATGGTTTCGGCTCCGCCTTCTGCTTTCCATTGCGTCAGGAACTTGTCATAGTTGGCAACCGGCTCAGAGCCGCTGATAAACTTAATGACATTGTCGTCCAGAAGCTTGGTGAGCTTTTGTTTGTTCTTGGAGATGGCGTCGATGGGCGGTGCGAAGGACATGGGATCCTCAACCAGCTTGCCTTCAGCGTTCTTTTGGAAATCCTCATAGAACTTCTGGAGAACGGGGTCCTTGCGCACACGCGCCTGCCAGTAGATAGGATAGTTGGTTTCATCCACACCGGTCATGAACACACTGCCGTTGGTCAGGTCATCGTTGAATTTGGGCAGGATCGGGAAGAACTTGCCTTCCTTCACTTCATGGTGGGTGCCTTGGATACCGATGGCTAAGCTTTTGAAGGTTTCCTTTTCCAGCTTGGCGTTCAAGAGCTTCATGGCATCCTCTTTATGCTTGGAATACTTGGGAATGGCGATATACCAGCTGGTGCCGTTGGTGACACTCAGGGAAAGCTTGCCGTCCTTACCCTTCAGGAAAGGCACAACCGATACCTTGGCTTCCGGGAAGTTTTTGGTCAGGGCGGTCATCGTGTTAGGTGCGTTCCACCAAGCCAGCTTGTAAACAGCTGCTTTGCCGCTGGTAAATTTCTCGATAGCCTTGGCAGCAGTGTTGATGGCCAGCTCAGGATCAAGCAAACCTTCCGCATTCAGCTTGTTCATGTAGGTCAGGAATTCCTTCATCTCCGGCAGCTCGGCCTTATGAACCAGCTTGCCGTCCTTCAGCACCCAATCCGAGGTGCTGCCGTAAGGAACGCCGAAGGCGGCGGCAATGTCACCGTAGAGGGAGTCCTTACTGCCCGTCAGCGGAACGATATTTTTCTTTTCCTTGATGGTTTTCAGAACGGTATACAGCTCATCCGGGGTAGTGGGCATTTTGAGGCCCAGCTCATCCAGCCAGTCCTGGCGCACGATCAGCTCTTCGCCTACGGAAACGCCGGAGCCGGTTTCGGGAATGGCAAATTTTTTGCCGTCGATGGTGGTGCTGGTCCAGGATTGGGGCTTGATGGCCTGATTTACGTTGGGGCCAAACTTATTCACCAGATCATCCAACGGCTCCAGGGCGCCGGAGGTGGCCAGCTTGAAGAATTGGGTAGCACTCAGCTTCATCACGTCGAATTCTTCCTTGTTGGCTACCATCAGGTTCAGTTTTTCATCGTAGTTCTCGGCGGGAAGCATGTCGTAGGTGACATCGTAGCCGGTTTTTTCCTTGATCAGGCCGGCAGTAAAGTCCTTGTTGGGGTCAAAACGCCCGTATTGCATGAGCATCCGCAACGGAGATTTGGGCCCCTCTGTAGCCGCCGGGGATGCGGCAGCACCTCCGGACGGAGCGGTGGAAGCGGTGGAGCCGGAATCCGAGGATCCGCCACAGGCCGTGCCTAGAACCGATAATGCCACTACACTTGCCAGTACAACTGATTTTTTCAACATGGACTTACCTCCCTAAGATGAATATAATCATTCCCCGCAAAGTGAAGCACAGGAGCTGTCCCCGGCTTCCCTTATGTTATTCCGGTTACTTTTGCAGGGACCCCGAAATCATAGTGTGTTGGTGAATCCATATTCACAGGACAACATTCACTACCAGAATAGGCTTGGCTTGGATGCTCAAACACGTTTTGTCGGCCTTGATTGAATGAATTAGAAGGGTTCAAAGCCGCCAAAAAACTCGCCCTCAAGTCACTCCTATCCCTCCCAGTCTTTCCACATGAATATGGATTCACCTTTTGTTGGTTAACAAATGCCTACCCCTTCACGGAACCTACCAGCACACCCTTCACGAAATACTTCTGCAGGAACGGATAAACCAGCAGGATCGGGATGGTGGCCAGCAGGATGGACGCCGCCTGGATGGACTGGGGTGTGGTGTTCAGCGCTGCATCGATGTTGTCCTTCAGGAAGTCCCCGCTGGATGCGACCAGAAGCTCCTTCAGATACAGCTGCAACGGCTTCAATTCCGGATTGGTGATGTAGATCATGGATGCGAAATAGTCGTTCCAATACCCTACTGCAAAAAACAGGGCGATGGTAGCCAGCACCGGCAGCGACAGAGGCAGCACTACGGATACCAGGACCCGGATATTGCCGGCGCCGTCCAGCTTGGCGGATTCCTCCAGGCCGTCGGGCAAACCTTCAAAGTAGTTTTTGATAATCAGCATATTGAACACATTCACCATACCCGGCAGGAACAGCACCGGCAGCTTGTTCACCAGATGCAGGTTCTGCATCAGGAGATACATGGGGATCAACCCACCGCTGAACAGCATGGTGAAAATAAACATCAGCAAAAGCCACTTCCGCCCTCTCAAATTGGGCTTGGACAAGGGATAGGCGGTAACGGTGGTCACCAGCAGACTCAGGAAGGTGCCGACCAGGGTGAGAATAACGGAAATTTTTAGCGAGTTCAGGAACATGCTGTCTTGCATGACGTATTTGTAGGTGCCGAATTGGATATCGATGGGGATGAGGTTTACTCTTCCCGATATAACGGCATGTTCGCTGCTCAGGGACTTGGCAATCAGGTTCACAAACGGAACCAGCGTGGTGAAGCCCATCAGAACGAAGAAGAGATAATTGCATACAGTAAATATTTTTTCAGGAATGCTGCTCCGGATGCCATTGCGCCCGGTTCGCTTCGATCCTGCCGTGTTGGGAAGGGCTCTCGTTTCCGGTGCTCCTGCCTGGAGATTCAAGTCAGCCATCGGTCCGTTCTCCTTTCTTGATGCC
>JAEWAA010000604.1 GCA_023391955.1 Bacillota bacterium
GTGCAGGTGAAGGTATTGGCGGTATCGGACGCCCATGCGGATTATGCGCTGTCGGTGCGTGATGCACTGCAGTGGGAAGGTATCCGGGTGGACGCGGATCTGCGCCGGGAGAAGCTGGGCTACAAAATCCGCCAGGCCCAAATGGAAAAGGTCCCGTATATGCTGGTGGTTGGGGACGCGGAAGCGGAAGGGGCCGTGGTTGCTGTCCGCAAGCGGGAAGCGGGGGATTTGGGCAGCATGGGCTTGGAGGAATTACTCGGGCTGGTCCGGCAGGATATCGCCGGCAGGAAATAAGTTTAGCTGCAAAAAAGCAGTCCCTTCCGTTGATGGCGGCGGGGACTGCTTTTTATTTTAAGCTGGGAACATTGCTTGGTTATTTGCGGATGGCCTTTCCGGTTAAACTTGTGTACTGCTCATCGGTCAACGGCTTGCTGTGGTAGAAGAGGGTATAGAAACGGCTGACTTCTTTTTTCATATCATAAGAGAAGGAATCCGGGTACAGTAGCTCCGACAGCCAAACCATACCCATATACCGGTTGATGGAGGGAGGGGAGCCCAGCCAGTTGAAGGGATTGGCGGGAACCTCGTAGAAATTGCTGCCGGAGATGGCCTTCATGGTTTTCCAGGCGGGGTCGGAAGAGGCTTTGGCATACATGCTGTTGGGGGCGAACAGAATCACATCGGGCTTCCACTGGACAATCTGCTCCAGGGACACCTCGTTGCCCGTACCTTTGCCGGAAGGGTTATCCACCACCGCCACATTGTCCGCCATCAGGTCCAGAACCTCGGCATGGAAGGAGCCTTTGGCAATGACGTTGGTACCCGTGTCCCCCAGGCTGTACAGCACCTTGACCTTTTTATCCGCGATTTTCTTCATGGTGTCGGTAGTGGTTGTGTAAATTTCCTTGGTGTAATCGGAGAGTGTTTTGGCTTCCTGAGGCATTCCGAGAATCTGGCCCAGGGTATCAAAAGCGGTGGACATGGTGGAAAGCGTGGCCTCAACGAAAATAGTGGGGATGCCCAGCTGCTTCTGCACGCCGTCCATGTCCTCCACAATGCTGCTTTTTTTCTCGCCGATGTCGATAATCACCTGGGGTTTGGCGGCGGCCAGCGCTTCCTTGTTCAGGTTAGCGGAGCCATAGAACTGGCCAAACACCGGAAGCTTCAGATATTTGTCATCCATAAAAGCCCCTGCATCGCCGCTCCACTTGTTGGACAACCCCACCAGCTTGTCCGGAGCCAGGGCAAACAGTACCATCTGGGCCAATTGTCCGGAGGGAGCGATTCGTTGGATGGAGTGGGGAAGCTCAACCTTCCGCCCAGCCGAGTCTGTGTAGGTGACCGTGGCGGGAGCAGCAGGGGAAGAAGGAGGGGCACTGGCGGCAGCTGTTGCGGTGCCAGAGGGGGTAACCGTTGAAGCAGCTTGCGGCGTTTCCTTGCTTGAGGTGCCGCAGGCAGGCAGCCAGGTGACCAATAACAGCGCCGCCAGACCCATTTTCGTTGAACGTAACCGATTTTTAACAAATATTGATTTCATAGGTTTCACTCCTTTTATATAGTTGGAGACTGTCACGAAATAAAGGCTAGGCTGACGAACTGGTGGAATCGCCGGAGGACTAACAGAACCGTCGAAATGCTAAAAGCCTTGAAAAGCCAACTGTGGGAAAGCTTACCGAACTCAGAAGCGAACCGCCAGAGCGCTAACGGAACTGAGAAGCGCTTAGCGGCCGAAAAAGAACCAATTAGATTTGTAACGGAACTGAGCGACTCTTAGCGCCCATTCTGCACCTCATTTGGCCAAAAAAAGCAGGCTAAGCGTCGATAAGTTCCGTTAGCGCGCCTAAATATTGGATTCTGGCTTCTAAGGGTCGCATAGTTCCGTTAGCGCACTGCGGCAGCAGGGTGAGTCCCGAAGCAGCGGTCTGGTGGAGCAATTCCAACATACACAGGAGCGCTAACGGAACTGAGAAGCGCTTAGCGGCCGAAAAAGAATCAATTTGATTTGTAACGGAACTCAGCGACTCTTAGCGCCCATTCTGCACTCCATTTGGCCTAAAAAAGCAGGCTAAGCGTCGATAAGTTCCGTTAGCGCGTCGAGGTCGCGGAGTAGAACTTCTATGGTCGCATAGTTCCGTTAGAGCGTCGAGGTTGCGGAATCCATCCTCCGAGTGTCGCATAGTTCCGTTAGCGCGCCGAGAGAGCAGATTCTAGCTGCTGACATCCGCTAATTTCCGTTTGCCGTCACCCACAGCTCCTGCCGGAACGGCAAAACCCGGAATACAGACGGAAACCGCCCCGCCGTACAGCTTCTCCAAGGCAATATCCACGCCGTACAGCTCCTTCAGCAGCTCCGTGTTCATAACCTCTCCGGGTGTTCCCCAAGCGAATACCCGGCCATCCTTCATAGCCAGCACCCGGTCGGCAAACAGGAGCGCCTGGTCGGGATTATGGGTGGATTGGATTATAGTATACCCGTTCCGGGTCAGCTCCTTCACCTGCTGGAGCACCCGCAGCTGGTTGCCGTAATCCAGGTTAGCCGTGGGTTCGTCCATGAAAAGGATCCGCGCCTGTTGGGCCAAGGCCCGGGAGATAAGCACCAGCTGGCGTTCACCTCCGCTTAATTCCAGGAAGCTGCGCTCCCGCAGATGCAGAATCCCCAGCCGCTCCAAGGCTTCGTCCGCCAGCTCACGTTCCTTCCGGCCGGGAGAGGACATCAGCGAAAAGTGGGAGGCGGTACCCATCAGCACCATATCCAGCACCGAATAGCTGAAGGCTGGAGAGTGGGATTGGGGCACATACGCCACCAGCCGGGCCAGCTGCGCCGGAGCAAGCTTACGGATATTGTGTCCCTCCGCCATAATGCTCCCCGAATATCCCGTAAGCAGCCCGAGCATACAGCGGAACAGGGTGCTTTTGCCTACCCCGTTGGGTCCTAACAGACAAAGCAGCGAAGGCTCCTCCAGAGAAAAGGTAATGTCCGTTAACACCTGCTTGCTCCGGTAGGAGAAGTGAAGCCGGTCCACCCGAATGCTCATCCGCTGTTCCCTCCATTTTTCAGAATAAGGCTCAGAAAGAAAGGGGCTCCGATCAATGCCGTTAGGATGCCGATAGGGATCTCGCTTACCCATACATTCCGGGAGACATTGTCCACGATCAAAAGGAAAACCGCCCCGGACAGCATGGTTGCCGGCAGCAGCCGGCTGTAGTTGGGACCGGCCAGCTTCCGGGCCAAATGGGGGATCACAAGCCCCACCCAGCCGATCATGCCGCTGACAGCAACGCTGGAGGCGGTGATCAGCGTAGCCGACAGGATCACCACCATACGGACCGCCCCTGTATGTACCCCCATCGCCCGTGCCTCCTCCTCGCCAAGCGTCAGTACATTGATCCGCCAACGCAAGAGATATAGCGGGAGCATCCCCAGCAGCATGGGGATCATAATGAACTGCACGTCCGAGGGCTGGGCTCCGGTCAAGCTCCCCATCAGCCAATATGTAATGGCAGGAAGCTGGTCGTTGGGGTCCGCCACCAGCTTCACAAACGAGGTGCAGGCGGAGAAGAGGGAGCCGATCATGATGCCGGAGAGGATCAGAACCAGCACCTGCCTGCCCTTGCCCCGCCGGCCGATAAACAGCACAAGCCCAACGGAGATGAGACTAAACAGAAACGCGCTGGCGGTAATATCCCGCTTGGAGCCCTCCAGCAGAATGGCCAGGGCGGCGCCGAAGGCGGCTCCGGCTGATGCCCCCAGCACATCGGGAGCGGCCATGGGATTATGGAATATACCCTGGTAAGCCGCACCGGCGGCGGACAAGCAGCAGCCCACCAGACAGGCCAGGACAATCCGGGGGAGCCGCACCTGGAAGAATATTGCCTGCATTTGACTGTCCGTATCGGGCAGGCCTAAGCTTTTCCCCATATCCGGCAGCAGCATATGAACCACCTGACCCGGTGAAATGGGATAACGCCCCATATTGAGCGACAGCACCACCAGGACGAGGAGAAGCAAACCAAGTCCGGATAAAAGCGGGATTATCCTGCGGCTGGACAACTGTATCCCTCCTTTTTTTTGGACAATTGTAGCAGGATGGGGAAAACTCTGTCAATGATTAAGTTATGGTTAGATATATTTAAATATATTTAATTTGTGAAAGTTATAAAATATAGGTTGATTATTCTGAAAATACCCGGTAGATTATGATTCATTACTATATTTAGTTATGTTTAGTTTGATTGGAGAAAGGGTGAGAGCATGAAGCTTGTCACAGTAGCAGGGCCTCCGTCATCCGGGAAAACCTCGGTGATTCTCCAGCTGGCCGAAGCCCTCAAGGAGAAGGGCGGAACCTTGGGTGTGGTTAAATTCGACTGTCTGACCTCCTTTGACCAGCACCGGTACCAGGAAGCGGGCATTCAGGTCCAGGTGGGGTATTCCGGGAAAGTGTGCCCCGATCATTTCTATGTGAGCAATATTGAGGATGCAGTGGAGTGGGGGCGGAGAATGGGGCTGGATCTCCTGATTACGGAAAGCGCCGGCTTATGCAACCGCTGCTCTCCCCATATCCGCGGCATTCTGGCGGTGTGTGTCATCGACAGTCTGTCGGGCATCCATACCCCCCGGAAAATCGGGCCTATGCTCAAGCTGGCGGATCTGGCGGTGATTACCAAGGGGGATATTGTATCCCAGGCGGAGCGGGAGGTATTCCGGTTTAATGTGCGGCAGGTGAACAGCCGGGCGTCCATCCTGCATGTGAACGGCATCACGGGCCAGGGGGCGTTTATGCTGGGCAAACATGTGGCGGCGGCGCCGGAAACCTTGACTCTAAGGGATATGCGGCTCCGTTTTACCACACCGGCCTCCGTCTGCTCCTATTGCACGGGGGAAACCCGAATCGGGGAGGGCTACCAGATGGGGATGCTGAAGAAAATGGACTTCGGGTGTGCGCCATGACCTACCCGGAGCTGATTCGTTCCCATACCATCCGGCAGTTGGAGCAGCTTTATCCGGTAACCCGGGATTTTCTGCTGAATCTGAATCTGGAAGGGCTGCCGGACCATCTTCCTTTGCATCAAGCGCTGGAGCACGCCAATGCAGAGCGGCTGGCGGAGTTCGGCTGTACACTCGGCGAGGTGCCGGGGCAGCTGGAGGAATTCCTGGAGTCAGTGCTGGCCAACCCGCGTGTGGAGGACATCCACACGTTGACCATACTCGGCGGACGTGACAAAACCGGCAAGCCGGAGGATATACAGCTGACCATCCGCAAGGGGGAGATTGTGAGCATTGTAGGCCCTACCGGCTCCGGCAAAAGCAGGCTACTGGGGGATATCGAATGTGTGGCCCAGGGGGACACCCCTACAGGGCGTCGGATTCTCGTAAACGGGGCCGCCGCAGATGATGAGTTCCGCTTTGCTATGGAAGGCAGAATGGTGGCGCAGCTGTCGCAAAACATGATTTTTGTGGAGGATCTGAGTGTGGGGGAGTTTCTGACCATGCATGCCCGGAGCAGGCTTTGTACGGATCCGGAGGCTGTGGTCCGGCAGTGCTTCTCCTGCGCCAACGGGCTGGCGGGGGAGAAATTCCACCTGGACACCAAGGTGACACAGCTCTCCGGCGGCCAATCCCGCGCGCTCATGATTGCCGATACGGCCTATATGAGCGCTTCCCCCATCGTGCTCATCGACGAGATCGAGAATGCGGGCATCGACCGCAGGGAGGCGGTGAATCTGTTGGCCGGCCAGGACAAAATGGTGCTGATGTCCACCCATGACCCGGTGCTGGCCTTAAGCGCCGATAAGCGGATTGTGATCCGAAACGGCGGAATAGCCGTTATTCTGGAGGGCTCGGATGAGGAGCGGGAGAGCTTGTCCCTTCTGGAGGAAATGGACAAGCAGATGATGGAGGTCCGTCACCGGCTGCGCCGGGGGGAGCGGATCAGGCCGGGAGTATGGAAGGAGGAGGTTTAAGTGTGGGCCTTATATGACGCTATGATAGAAGGGATACCGGAGGATTGTCTGGTGAAGGATCTGGTTTGCGGCCATGGCCGGGTTCTGGTGGAAAGCGAGCTGGGTTTTGGCTTCAGCGGTATTGTGGCCGGACGGACCCGTCCTGTGACACTTTTGTCCAAACCTCCGGGTATGAAGCTGAAGGAGCTGGCCCGATGTGTCAAGTCCTGGAATCTGGAGGAGGCCAGCATTGGCCAGGCTGCTATCAACGCCTATTACAACGCCTTGCCGGTAGCAGCAGCTAATGGTGTACCCGTCTCCCATGTGCGGTTTGCGGAGGACCGGATCCACGACCCGTTTATCTCCTATCAAAATGTTATCCGTGGTAAAAAAGTAGCGGTGGTGGGGCATTTTCACTATTTGGACCAACTGTTCCGCCCGGTATGCGATTTGTCCGTTCTGGAGTTTGTCCCGCAGGAGGGAGATTATCCCGAGTGGGCCGCGGAGGCACTGCTGCCGGAGGCGGAGTTTGTGGTCATTACAGCGTCAGCGCTGATAAATAAGGCTTTGCCCCGTTTTTTGAAATTGGCCCAAGGGGCCAAGGTTGTGCTGGTGGGGCCGTCTACGCCTATGGCGCCCATGCTGCGGGAATACGGCATTTCGGATTTGTCCGGTATTGTGGTCAAGGACGGGGACAGGGCGCGGCGGATCTGCTCCGGGCAGGAAAATCTCAAAATATATACCAGCGGGCAGAAGGTTAGCCTGCGGTTTGAATCATCCCATTAGGAGGGAAGCGGTATGCATTTTGCATGGAATGAAGAAACCATTGCCTGGTTAAAAGCAGCCAGCGTCTATACAGGCTTCCACCGGAAGCTGGCGGACCGGCTGCGGGAGACGGTGAATGGGGCGGAGCTGATGTATGACATCGGCTGCGGTTTGGGGCTGTTGTCCCAGGAGCTGGCTGGGGAGGTGGGGCGGATTGTCGGTGTGGATATGAACCGGGAGGCGCTGGCTTCTCTGGAAGGGGATGCTGCTGCCCGGGACATCGGCAACATCTCCACGCTGCATGGGGATTGTTACCGGACGGAGCCGGTTTGCGATGTTATTCTGATGTCGTATTTCGGAAGCAGCACGCTGGAGTTTTTTCTGCCCTTCTGCAAACAGCTAATCTCTATCGTGGACTTGGATGAAGGCAGCAGCATGGGGGGCAAGGGGCTTTCCGGAAGCAAACGAAAGCGGCAAACAGCGGACAAGCTGGAGCGGCAGCTGAAGGAGGCAGGCCGTCGCTACACGCTGGAGCCGATATCCCTGGAATTCGGCCAGCCCTTCGTCTCCAAGCCGGATGCCATGCGTTTCCTGCAGGTGTATTACGGCTGCACTCCCGAGGAAACGGAAGCCTGTATAACCGGACGGCTGGTCCAAGCAGAGCAGGCCCCGTATGCCTATTACCTGCCCTACACGAAACATATGGGTGTGTTCCATATTGAAGGAGGCAGGGCGGTATGCATGTGTTCCTGACGGGGGAGATTAGCGTGGGGAAAAGTACCGTGATCCGCAAAGTGCTGGCCAGTCTGGACATCCGCCCGGGAGGCTTCGTCACCGGCTTCGGACCGGAGAGAGCCAGCCCGGACCGCAGGCTGTATCTGAATCCCGCCTGGGACGAGCCGGCTTACGATGAAGCACATACCGTAGCCCGGTTCGGGGGCGGGCTGCCGCCGCGGCCGGATTCCGTCGCCTTTGACCAATTGGGCTGCGGCTATCTGGACGCCTGCCGGACATGGGCAAGGCTCCTGCTGATGGATGAACTGGGTCCCCTGGAGCGGGATGCCCATCATTTCCAGAGAGCAGTGCTGCTGGCCCTTGACGGACCCATTCCCATCCTGGGGGTGTTAAAGCAGTCCGGCCATCCTTGGATGGACGCCATTATCCGCCATCCGTCGGTAACGGTGCTTCCCGTAACAGCAGCTAACCGGGACACCCTGCCGCAGCAGCTGGCAGAGGAATTCCGCACACGGCTCAGTTCGGATAATGAATCACCATGCTGAGCCGGACCATATCATGTCCGGAATTGTGGTAGGAGTGGGACCTGTCCGCCAGAAAGCGGATGGCGTCCCCTTTTTTGACGGTGTATTCCTCCTGATTGACCCGGATGGTCAGCTCCCCCTCGAATACGGTGACCGACTCCTCCGTACCCTCCCGGTGGGGCTCCGAGCTCAGATATCCCCCTTTATCCATTTCAATGGTATACATCTCAAAGCGTCTTTTTTCGTCAAAGGGAAAATAGGCATAGTACCGGCATTTCCCATTATCCTCTACCAAAACCTGCACCTGTCCGGAGGTAATGACCGCAGCATCCGGCACGGGTTCGTTGATGAGGGAGGTAAAGCTGGTTTTCAGCCCGTTGGCGATTTTCCATACGGTATTGATCGTCGGATTGGATTCCCCCCGTTCGATTTGACCCAGCATGGTTTTGCTGACCCCGGATAGCTCCGCCACTTTGTCCAGGCTTAACCGGTGCCGGTCCCGGAGGTTTTTCAGGTTTTTTGCCAGCACCACATTAATGTCGTCCATTTTACTTCCCCCTATTGTGCTATATAACGACCATAATATATAATATGACGTACGTGGACGTTATTGCGTTCATTTTGTATATTATAACATATCAATGGGGTGGTAAAACATGTTTTCAGCCGGCTTTTTTATGTATGTATTTGTGTCCTCCTTTACGCCCGGACCCAACAATATCATGAGCATGCACAATGCCAGCAAATTCGGCTTTGTCCGCACCGTCCGGTTTGTGCTGGGGGCGGCCTCCGGTTTTTTTCTGATATCCTTACTATGTGGACTGTTTAACGTGCTGCTTCGGCAATATCTTCCGTCATTAAGCGGCGTTATGAATGCTTTGGGGTGTATGTATATGCTTTTTCTGGCCTATGCCATAGCCGTCAGCAAACCCGGCAGGGAAGGGGAAGCCAGAGAGCTGAACAGCTTCCGGGCAGGAGTGGCCCTTCAATTTTTGAATGCTAAGGGAATCCTCTACGCTCTTTCGGCCATATCCACCTTTGTGATGCCCTTCGATGACTCATGGCGGACTCTGCTTCTCACCGCGCTGATTCTTGGGGGGACTGCGGTCCTCTCGGCAGGCTCATGGGCTCTCTTCGGAGGGATATTCAGCCGGTTTTTGGGCAAACACCGCCGTCCGTTCCAAGCGGTTATGGCCTTGATGCTGGTATACGGGGCAGTATCTGTTTATTTATAGCCTCTGGACAGCTGCACAAGACGTTCCTGATCCAAGACCCGGATGCTTCTGTGCCGCATGCTGATGATGCCGCTTTGCACCCACTGGGCCAGCTTCCGGCTGAGGGTTTCCGGTGAGGTGCCCAGAAGGGCGGACAGGTCCTTTTTGGCGGCGGGAAGCTCCACCTCTTGAGTGAGGCATGACCCACGTTTGTCCCGGCAATGGACCAAAAGCTTGGCCAGACGCTGCTCTACATCCAGCACATTCATGGCATCGGCCCATTCGTCCGCCTGCTGGAGCTGCTCGGCTGCCGCCTGCAGGAAACGGTAGGCAAGCTGGGGTTTGCGCTCCAGGAGCGGCAGGAAATGCCCGCCGGAAATCCGGCAGACAACAGAGGGTGCTACCGCCTCGGCAGTCGCATAATACTGTTTCTCCTGAAGGAGCGCGAATTGGCCGAAGGCATCCCCCGGGTACAATAACCTCAGGATATGCTCCTTGCCCGTATTGGAATTCCGGCTCAGCTTTACCAGACCGTCCACCAGAATATAGAGTGCATCTGAACGTCCGCCTTCCCGGAAAACCGCCTCGCCCTTGTCCGGAAAGCGGAAGGCCGCATATGGGGATAATTGTTGCAGCTCCTCCAGGGTGAGGGATTGGAATACCGGTACTCTCCGCAAAAAGCTGGTTAAGCCTGTGCTGCACCGTTCACATTGCTGCATGTGTAGCTCCTCCTGGTGTGTTTTCGTTTGTTTACACACTACACGGACAGGAAGCTGCCTATTGTGATGAGGGTCACATTTGCCGGGGGCAAACTTGATCTGGATCAAGGCGGCTGCCGCCAAATTGTGGCATGATAGGGCTATAAACAACCAGCAAGGGAGGGAAGAGCAATGAATGCTTTCACGTTTTCAGATATGGGCTCCATCACCAGAACACAGCTTGGGGATCAGGTGCCGCTGGAGCTATTCCGGACCATCCGGCTGATCGGGATGTACCAAGGGCTGCCTATGGGCGGCAAAGGCACCACCCTGACCGTTGGGCGGAAAATCGGGGAAAGCCTGCCTGTGAACAGCCTGGAGGAGCTGCTGCAGCTGATCCAGGACCTGAAGATTGGGATTCCCCGGGTTCTCTCCAGGGAAGAGGGGATTGTGCGCGTTGCCATGGATGATTGCTTCTGTAAGGGCCTGCCGGTTATGGACGAAAAGATGGTCTGTGATCTGGAGGGGGCGATTATGGAGGGCGCGTTAAGCCGGATTTGGGGAAAACGGGTGAACGTCCGGGAAACCAAGTGCAATGTAAGCGGACATGAGCATTGCGAATACGAGATCCGGTTCTGAATTTGATTCTGAACATATAGATAGAGCACCGACGGATAACATGGAATAATGCAGGATATGGAAAACGGATTTTTACAGACAGAGCGCAAAAGATTTATGAAGTTAAATATTTATAGTATAAAAGAAAAAGCCGGAGAACCGGCTTTTTCTGCTTTTATCGGGCTCTTTTACCCAGAAATTAGTAGGCGGTAACGCCCAGCTTGTTGATGATTTCTTCAATAAAGACCGGCTCATCTTCTGGAGTACGGGAGGTTATAAGATTACCGTCAACCTTCACCGGCTGGTCCAGATAGCTGCCGCCCGCGGCGATGACCTCTTGGGCGATGCCTGGGTATGACGTAAGGGTTTTCCCCTTCAGCAAATCGGCCTCCGCCAGCAGCTGGGGCCCATGGCAGATGGCGGCGATGGTGATGCCCGCTTTGTCTGCTTCCTGGACAAACTTGATCATATACGGATCATGCTTCAGCTTCTCCGGTGATGTGCCGCCGGGAATAATGACGGCTTCATAATCGGCAGCATTGGCTTCCTTGGCGGATAAATGGGATGTATACGTAATGGTGCCTTTTTTGCCATGGAGCTCTTCATTGGCATTCAGGCTGATAATGACAGCGTCATTGCCGTTTTTGGTTATGGCTTCATACGGATTCTTCATTTCGGAATCCTCGAATCCGTCCGCCAGCAGAAATGCAACCTTCTTGGTCATTTGTTTCATTGTGCACAACTCCTTTTTGGGATGGATGGCGAAAGACTCTCCTCTATAGTATTACCCCGGATGGCGGGGAAGATAAACAAAAAGTCCAAGATATCACTGCTTGCACATTCATGACCTGCAACAGGACATATGTCCTAACGGCTGATTTATCGGTTATCGTTTAATGATGGAAGACGAATTTTGCAGTAAGGGGAGAGGAATATATGAAGGGATTTGTTTATGCCTTTCTGGGCGGGGCGTTAATTACCCTCCAGGGAGTGGCCAATTCCCGTATCGGCACGGATATGGGGACCTGGCAGGCGGCTGCGCTTACCCAATTCACCGGTTTTGTAGCGGCGCTGCTCCTGATGTTGGCCGTCACCGGAGGGAAACCCGCATTAGGCCCGCTCCGGCAAGTGAAGCCTCTGTATCTGGGCGGCGGGGCGTTGGCTTCCGTGATTATTTTCAGCAATATTACAGCCATTCATCATGTTGGGGCTACCTTATCCGTTTCCGCGGTGCTTATCGCCCAGTTGGGCATGACGTTTCTTGTGGACAGCAAAGGCTGGTTCGGGATTGAAAAGAAGGAGATGCATCTTCCCCAGTTTCTCGGTTTATTGCTGATGATTGCAGGTGTGGTCATTCTTGGATTATGATGGGCATGATTATGATCCGATGGAACCAACATGCGAAACGGAGTTGGCAGTATGAAGGAATGGAAGGATAGCGTATTTTTGAACCGGGCGGTGGCAGAGCACGGGCTGGAGGATGTGATTCCGCCGGAGCTCCGGCTTCATATGACGTTATGCGCTTATGAGGAAGGGGAGCTGGTATGCACACAGGGTGATCCCGGCCAAACCTTATATATCCTGGTTGCGGGCAAGCTGAAGATCTTCACCACCTCCGAGGAGGGCAAAACGTTAATTCTCAGCTTCAAAACGCCCCTGGAGCTGATCGGGGATATCGAATATATCCGCGGCACGGATATTATGAACACGGTGGAAGCGATGACCGGAGTCACGATGCTGGCTGTTCCGTACCGCATTCTCCGCCAATATGGGGATCATCCGCCGCTGCTCCATTTTCTGCTGCAGATGATAACGGAGAAGTTCTTCGTGAAATCCGCATCTCTGAGCTTTAATCTCCTCTATCCGGTGGAGGTGAGGCTGGCCAGTTATTTGTTGTCGGTGTCGGAAGAGAGCGGAGAGGGCGGAGGGTTATCCCGTTCCAAACGTCCGGTCAATCTGACGGATGCGGCCCATCTCATCGGCACCAGCTACCGTCATGTAAACCGGGTAATCCGGCAGTTCTGCCGGGACGGATTGGTGGAGCGCAGCCGAAAGGGGATTACAGTGGCAGACCGGAGCAAGCTTCAGGCTCTGGCCAAGCATAATATATATGAAAAGGAGCAGTGACCGCCATGCTGATCGGTATTATGATGGCGACCCTGGCAGGTGCGCTTGTGGGCCTGCAGAATATCTTTAACAACCGGGTCCATGTGAAAGCGGGTCTATGGATTACGACAACATTGGTGCTGGGAATGGGATTTTTGGCATCCTTCCTCATCGGCTTCGCCTTGCAGGGAATGGCCATGTTCCGGCCGGAGCATGTGGAGCCTTGGTATTTCTTCAGCGGCCTGATCGGCGTAGGGGTGGTAGTGTGTATGGTGAGGGGAACCCATCTGCTCGGGCCTACGTATGCCGCGGCTGTAGCGATGATCTCGCAGCTGGGCTTTGCGGTGGTTTGGGATACCCTGGGCTGGTTCGGACTGGAAAAGGTCCCTTTCACGGGAACGCAGCTGTTGGGCGTATTGGTCATCGCAGCGGGAATTGTCGTGTTTAAGCTGGGCGGGCGGAAATCCGCGGCCGGCAGTAAACGCCGGAAGGCTATTTCTGTGTAAAACAATCAAATATCTTTAAAAATAGAAGGTTGGTCGGAAAAACGTCATGTTTTCCCTCCGACTTTTTTTGTACATAAAAATAATTTGACTCCAGAAGCCGAGGTTGATATATTGTGTATATACAACATACACAATATAGATGTGGAGGGAAAGCTATGCTGGCACTAGACATCCAAAACATAAATAAAAAATATGAGCATTTCCAATTAAAAAATGTTTCCTTTCAGATGGAAAAGGGCTACATTATGGGATTCATCGGAGCCAACGGGGCAGGAAAAACCACAACAATCAAGGCTATCTTGAATTTGATCCGTTTGGATAGCGGCAAGATCGATATCATGGGCAAGGATATGATCCATAATGAACTCGATTTGAAGCAGGAGATTGGCTCCGCCTTTGGCGGCATTGATTACTACAATCGGAGTAAAATCAAAACCTTAACAAACGTCATTAAACCGTTTTATCGCAACTGGGATGATACTGCCTACGCCAATTATTTGAAGAAATTCGAGTTAAACGAAAACAAAAAAATTTCCGAGCTTTCCACCGGAATGAAGGTGAAATACAGCTTGGCCATCGCTTTGTCCCACGGGGCGAAATTGCTTATTCTGGATGAACCGACAAGCGGGCTGGATCCGGTAGCCCGAGACAATTTGCTGGATATTTTTCAGGAACTGGTGCAGGGCGGCGAAATTAGCATTCTGTTCTCAACCCATATCACCTCCGACTTGGAAAAATGTGCGGACTATATCACCTACATTCATAAAGGGCAAATTGTCAACAGTGCGGAGAAGGAAGAATTTATGGATGCCTACCGCTTATTGAATGGCAGGAACGATCAGCTGAACCTCATGAAGAACCGGCTGATTGCCTACAAAACCAATTCCTTCGGCTTTACAGGCTTGATCCGGACGAAGGATTTGGATCCGGCATGGGATGTGAAGTCAGCCGTTCCAAATCTCGAAGAAATCATGGTTTATTACGCCAGGAAGGAGGGAGCACATGGTTAATCTGCTGATGAAAGAATTAAAGTTAGGTGTACATCCTGCCTTTTATGTGCTGCCCTTTGTGACAGGCGCGTTAATGTTTATTCCAGGTTGGCTGTATTTCCTTGTCATTCTCTACTTTTGCTTTATTACTATACCAAACATGTTCGCCCAGTATAAAAGCCAGAATGATTTGATATTCACAAGCATGCTGCCCGTTGCCAAAAAAGACATAGTGAAAGCAAAGATATCCTTTATCATCATTCTGGAGCTCCTGCATATTGTTGTTGCCGCTGTATTTGGTATGATTAGCGTGCGCTTGTATCCCGATGTAACCTACTTTTTTTTCAAACCCACGATGGGTTTTTGGGGGCTGTGCCTCGTCATGGTTGCGATCTTCAACATCATCTTCCTTTCGATGTTTTTCAAAACCGCCTATAAATACGGCGCGGCAACAGTTGCATCCATTACCGCCGCCATGCTGTTTGCTACAGGGGCAGAGTGGCTTGGCATCCAAAATTCGTATGTATATGAGCTTTTCAAAGGAGCGGGTGCTGATCATGTGGGAACCCAGTTGTCCATTCTGTTGGCGGGAATCGCGGTATTTGCATTATGTACAATAATCACTTATCATATTTCCATTAAAAGGTTTGAGAAAGTGGAAACATAATGAATATCGCGATCTCGCACAGCACCGATAAGCCCATTTATCAGCAGCTTTATGAACAAATCAGTGCCCAAATATTGAAGGGTGAGCTTGAGAACGGATATTGTTTGCCACCCATCCGCCAAGCGGCTACTGAGCTTCGGGTAAGCATTATTACGGTTAAAAAAGCGTGGGAGGAACTTGAGCGGTTAGGTTTGATTTATACCGTGACAGGCAAAGGATGCTTTGTTGCAGCGCTCTCATCCGATGAAATGATTCAAAGACGCAATGAATTGGTATTGAAGCAAATGGCGGACGATACCGCCTATTACAAATCCTTTGGGCTGACGGTGGAGGAAGTTTATGAGCTTTTGAAAATTATTTACTGAATTAAAACAGGGCGTCCAGGTCAGTTTTCACTGACTTCCGGACAGCCCTGTTTTTGTGTGTCTTTGTTGAGGCCTGGTTTAGGCCTCTTTCTTATATCCGTTCCAAACGCTGGTACTCCATCGCGCCCCTATCCTGTTTCTTCATCATATCATTGGCCAGCATCACCGGCTGGTGTCCGAAGAACAGGGTAATGACGGTTCCTACCGGAATGATGAACAGGACTTTGATCATTTCCTTCAATATTTTCATATAAGGTTCCTCCTAAAATAAGGGTTTGAATTGGTTACGCAGGGATTCGGATTAGGTTTCAATAATCTCTATTATATACCAGGAAAATCCATGTGCCTACAGGAAAAGGAAAAAGGGGATGACATGCCATGATCATCTTTTGCCAACGGCGACAATTCGCCTTGTCAGAAGCAATTCTGAAGAAATGAATATAGACGGTCAATCCCACCCAGCCGTATAGTGGCGTTGTGAAGAGGCTCCATGCCATAGGAAATGAGGAATGCCGGTGGAAAACAATCGTTATACAACTATTATCTTCCGCAGCCGGATTGTGGAGGTGGAACCGTTCCGGCGGTTTGCCGAACAGGCTGCCGCGCTGGGGGCGACCCATGTAAATGTGGATTCGCTTCCTTATAACCGGTGGCGCTGGGAGCGGGACCGCCAGGATCCGTATCCCAATTGGAGCATCATCCGGTTTAGCTTGTTCGATGCAGCGGTGCCGGAGCCACTGGCTCCTTGGTTTCCGGCGGAGCATGCCAAACGGAGCCTGGAGATCATTGCCCGCAAGGGGGAAATCCTCCGGGAGCTCGGACTGAAAGGGAGCATCTGGGGATGTGAGCCCATGTGGCTGCCGGAGGAGGTGTATCTGGCCCATCCGGAGTGGCGCGGTCCCAGATGCGAGCATCCGCTCCGTGCCCGAAAGCCGTACTACGCTCCCTGCATCGACCATCCGGAGGTGCTGGCCATGTACCGGGAATCAGTTGCCCGGATCTGCGGATTGGCTCCGGTAGACCGCTTCACGTTCCTCACCAATGATTCCGGTGGCGGCATCTGCTGGAGCGAGGGGCTATACCCTGGTCGCAACGGCCCGGCCCATTGTGAACACCGCCCGTTGGCCGAGCGGATGTCCGGCTGGATGTCCTCGGTGCAGGCTGGAGCGGCTGAAACAGGCCTGGAGGCGCAGGTTCAGCTTATCGGAACCATCCCGCAGGCCGAGGTCAGCTATGTGGGCCGCCAGTTGATGAAAGGGCAGGGGGTCGGCGGAGGGGGAACGGCCATTGCCGGCTCCACCAATTATTTGTACGGGTCCTTCCTGTATCCGGTGCGGGAACTGCCCCAGACGGCGGATTTCGCCGAACAGCTGGAGCGGGCCTTCAAGAGCAAGGCGCAAACGCTGCTGGTGAATTTTCCGTCGGAGGCCTCTGTGGAGCTGATGGAGGTTTACCGCCTCTTCCGGGAGTCCCCTACAGATGGGATGTACGCCAGAATCGGGCTGCTGAAGGCGGCTGCGGATGCCGTTGCTGTACCCGGCTGCGGAGAAAAGCTCCTGGAGCTGTGGGAGCATATCCGCCGGACGGTGGAGGCGGTCAAGCCTATGGAAAACGGCGGGCCTGTGCTCCTGCTGGGCATCACCGCCCAACGGTGGCTGACACGGCCGTTGGTGCCTTACCCCATGGAGCTGCCGGAGGAGACCAAGGCATATTACCGTTCATTCCAGTTCCAGGCCCGGACGGAAGAACACGCGGCGGATCTGATGGACTGCCAGGCGGCCAAGCTGATCCAGGGCAAACACGGCACATGGCTGGCGGGCAAGCTTTTGGACACTGCCCTTGGGCATGTGGCTCAAGCCATCAGGGTAACGGAGAGTCTTGGAACGGTCAGCGGGGAGTTCCTGCTCCGGCTGCAGGTCCTCCGGTGTCTGCTCCGTACGGTGAAGCATACCAGCCGCTACCAGGATTTGCTGGAGCGGGCAGCTATCAGCACCACGGAGCGGGAGGTGGACCGGGGCGGGACGGCCCGGGTGCTGCCGGTGGAGATGCAGGTTGTGGTGCGGGCGGAAACGGATAATGTGCAAGAGCTGATCCGGCTGCTGGAGCAGGCTGCTATCCCGCCCATTATCACCGCCGGCTGCCCGGAGGAGGAGAGCGTCTTCGAGCTGGCGCCCGTACCTGAGCTGATCGGCCAATTGAAGACGAAGACCGCGCTTATGCTGAAGCATGAGCCTGAGCATAAACGGCTTCTGGCGGCAGCAGAGTCTGGCAGAAACGGAGGGGCAGGAGGATGAGCCAACAGCAGCATCGGCAACAGCATCAACGGATGCAGCAGGACCACGAGCACAATGCGGCACATCCTGCGGAGATGGAGGCTGGGGCCAAGCGGATTCTGGAGGCGATGCTCACCCAAAAATCGGATGCCTGGAATTTGAGCCTGAGCCATTGGGATTGGAGCCAGGGGGTGGGTTTGTACGGCATCAGCCGGATGTACGAGCGGACTGGGGACGAAGCTTATGTCCGCTTCCTCCGGGACTGGTTCCGGCAGCATGCCGGGATTCGGCAGTTCGGCTCGGTCAATTACGTATGTTTGGCTAACTCCGCGCTAATGCTTCTTAAGCTGGAGGAGCTGCCGGAGCAGGAGGCCGAACAATACCGGAGGATCTGCGACGAGTTTGCGGATTGGTGCCTTAACAAGGCGCTGCTTACAGCAAACGGCGGGTTTGCCCATGTATGGGGCAAAGGCGGTCTCGACGATTACAAAAATCAGCTGTGGATCGATACGGTTTTTATGGCGGGGATATTCATGATCGATTACGGTCTGTACGCCGGGAAGCCGGAGCTGGTGGAGGCGGGTATCCGGCAATATGACATTCATTCGGGCTGTTTATACAACCCGGAGACCGGCCTCTTTTACCATGGATATCATGCCCTGGATCACAAGCAGTTGGGCGAACATTGGGGAAGAGGCAATGGCTGGATGGCGGCAGGTTTGGCGGAGCTGCTCCGGCTCTTAGCGGGAACCCGATACGAGACCGGCCGGTTCCGCAGCATGTTCCTGACCTTCATGGAAAGCGCATACCAGCTCCGAACTGAGGATGGAATGCTGCGTACGGTCCTGCCTCTGAAGTCCTCCTATACGGAAACCACCGCAACAGCGCTATTCGGGTATGCGGCTCTGATTGGAGCGGAGCTGGGGATATTGCCTGGAGCCATGAAGGAATGGGGCCATCAGGCGGCACACCAGGTATTCCTGAGAATTACGCCCCGTGGAGAGGTGGAAGGGGCATCCGGCGGTACGGATTGCCAGGAGCTGGAGGGTTACCTCCATATCCCTTTTATCCAATCCCTCTATGCGTACGGAACCGTCCTGATGGTGCTTGCAGCGGAGCTGCGCAGCCCAAAAGCTTGATAAACCCGGGAATTTCATGGCCAAAACCGGCCAGGTGAAGAAATGAATATGGACTGTCACAGCTGTTGCCCTCTAGAATAGGGCTGGGTCAGGATACAGAGTGAATGGTTAGGAGTGATGAACCCATGGCTGAAACCAACCCGCTGACCGGTTTGCCCCGGCAGGCGGAGAGCCCGACAAGAGGCTGGCTGATGCGAAAAAGAACGGTCCGCAAAATGCTCATGGACCGCTGGCTCTACTTTATGCTGACACCTGGCATTATCTATTTTCTGATTTTTAAGTACGCCCCCATGTGGGGGATCGTTATTGCCTTTCAGGATTATTCCCCTTACCAGGGGATAACCGGCAGCCCGTGGGTGGGGATGAAGCATTTTGTCCGGCTGTTCGGCGACCCTACCTTTCTAATACTGCTCAAGAATACGCTGTCCTTATCCCTGATGAACCTGCTTCTGGTGTTTCCCATGCCCATCGTGGCGGCATTGATGTTGAACGAGCTGCGCCAGGAGCGCTTCAAGAAGGTTATCCAGACCCTGATATATATCCCGCACTTCATGTCCTGGGTGATTATCATCGGTATTTTCTTCGTGATCTTCGAAATGCAGGATGGCTTGTTCCAAAACCTGCTTGCTGCTGTCGGGCTGGAGAAGTTCACCATCATGATGAACCCGGACCTGTTCCGGCCGGTATATATTCTGCAGGCCATCTGGCGGGATACGGGCTGGGGAACCATCATCTATCTGGCAGCTCTGGCAGGGGTGGACCAGCAGCTTTATGAAGCGGCCCGGATTGACGGCGCCAACCGGTTCAAGCAGCTGTGGCATGTGACACTGCCGTGCATCCGCAGCACCATCTTTATTCTCCTGATCCTGAGGCTGGGAGATATTCTGGAGCTTGGCTTCGATCATGTGTTCCTCATGCTGAATTCCCTGAACCGCGAGGTGGCGGAAATTTTCGACACCTATGTCTACACCATGGGCATTATCCAGGGCTCCTTCAGCTATTCCGCCGCCGTTGGCCTGTTCAAGTCCCTGGTTGGCCTTGTGCTGGTGCTTGTGGCGAACCATTTCAGCAAAAAATTCGGCGAGGAAGGTATTATATAGAGAGGAGCTGTTCCATGTGAAAGACCGATCTGTGGGAGGCCGGATATTCGACTCGGTCAACATCCTGCTGCTTGTCTTGTTTGCGATGGCGACAACCCTGCCGTTCATCCACATTGTCGGCACCTCCTTTGCCTCCGAGCATGAGGTGCTGACCAAGGATTTCATTTTGTTTCCCACCCAGTTCTCCCTGGATGCGTACCGGGTGATCTTTGCCAATGACCGGATTATGCATAGCCTCTTCGTAACCGTGTTCATTACGCTGGCGGGGACGCTGATCAATATGATTATGACCTCCCTGATGGCGTATCCGCTTTCCAGAAAAGATCTGATCGGGCGTAAGGTGCTGATGATGATGGTGGTGTTCCCCATGCTCTTCGGCGGGGGAATGATTCCCACGTATCTGCTGATCAAATCCCTTGGACTGCTGAACTCCTTTGGATCCCTGATGCTGCCGGGCGCCATCAATATTTTTAATCTGATCGTCTTAAAAAACTTCTTCCAACAAATGCCCGACGGTCTGGAGGAATCGGCAAAAATTGAAGGGGCCAACGACATGGTGATTCTCATCCGGCTGGTGCTGCCTCTGTCTCTTCCGGCATTGGCTACCTTCTGCTTGTTCTATGCGGTAGGGCATTGGAATACGTTCATGGCGGCGGTGCTGTATATGAACGATGCGGACAAATGGCCCATCCAGGTGCTGCTGCGCTCCATCGTGCTGCAATCCCAAAACTGGCTGGAAAGTTCAGAGGCCATGGCCGAAACCGCCAGCGCCCAGCCGCAAACCGTCAAGATGGCGGTGATTACCGTAGCAACCATGCCGATTCTGTGTGTGTACCCGTTTTTGCAGAAGCATTTTGCCAAAGGGGTTATGCTGGGGTCTGTAAAAGGATAGAAAACACAACTAAACAATTTCAAGGAGGTCACTTGAATGAAGCGCAAAGCAAGCACTCAGGTTGGATTGATTTCTGTGGCGGCGTCTCTGGCAGCAGTAAGCGTATTGGCTGGCTGCGGATCCGAAGAAAAAAGTGTCAGTTCCAGTTCCGCAGCCCCGGGAGTTTCAGTTCCTGCCCAATCAGCGCCTGCTAAGAAAGAGGAGCCCACCAAGATCAAGATTATGACCCAGATGTCCAATGAAGCGCCCAACGACGACAATCCCGTCAAGCTGGAGCTGGAGAAGCTGACCAACACCAAGCTGGATATGACCTGGGTGCCATCCACTGCGTATAACGACAAGTTTAATGCCACTCTTGCTTCCAGCGAATTGCCCCATGTGCTATTGGTTTCCTCCAACCGTTCGGCCAACGTGGTGAATGCGGTGCGGGCAGGCGCTTTCTGGGAAATCGGTCCATACCTAAAGCAGTTCCCCAACCTTTCCAAGCTGAATCCGGAGGTATTGAATGGGGCCGGTTATGATGGTAAAATCTACTTGCTCCCCAGAAGCAGAGATGCTGCCCGCCATGTTGTGGCTTACCGCAAGGATTGGCTGAGTAATCTGGGCCTGTCGGAGCCGAAGACACTGGATGATTTCTACAAGGTCGCCAAGGCATTTACGGAGAATGATCCGGATAAGAACGGCAAGCATGATACGGTGGGTTATGTGGAAACCAACTCACTGGACTCACTGACACGGGACGTAAGTGTTTACTTCGGTGCACCGTTTACGTATGGACTGGTGAATAACCAGGTGACTCCCAATTTCTTAACGCCGGCATATATGGAAGCGCTGCAATTTTACCGGAAAATGTACACAGAGAAGATTATGAACCAGGACTTTGCTCTGATCAACGTCAATCAGATGAAGGATATGTTGATTAAAGGCAAGGCGGGTATGGCCATTACAGTGGATTCGGATTTGAGTGCCGTATACAAGGACACCAAGAAGATTGATCCCCATGCAGATTTCGGATTTGTGCAAGGGCTGACCGGTCCCAAAGGGCTGCTTGCCTCCAGCACAGGCGGTTTCCTGGGCGGGTACATGTTCTCCAAGGGTACCATCAAAACAGAAGCAGAGCTGCTGAAGATTCTGGCCTTCTTCGATAAAATCTCCACACCCGAAGGAATGACCCTGCTGTATCGGGGCGTCAAGGATGCCGACTATACGGTGGAAGGCCAATATGCGATTCCCATTGACTCCCGTCCTGACACTGTGAAGCGGGCCAACAGTGCTCTGAATCAGCTGGCTGTCGCTCATGTTTCCGTTGCTATGCCCTTGAAGCAGGCTGATGTGGATGCTACCATTGCCGGTTTAGTTGCCCAAAACGAGAAAATTGCGATTTATAACATAAGCCGGGCACTCATTTCTAAGACCCAGACCGAGAAGGGACCAGAGCTGGAAAAAATAATTAAGGACGCTCAAGTGAAATATATCATGGCCCAATTGGACGACGCCGGCTTCAAGAAGGCCGTAGAGGACTGGCGCAAGGCCGGCGGGGACAAGGTCATCGCCGAATTCACCGAAGAGTATAATAAGGCTGCCAAATAACGATCCGTCGAGATGGCTTCGGCCATCTCCTTCTTTTCCTTCCAAGGGATCCCAATGCAGAGCAGTGCAGCCGGGGGGTTAAAACATTATGAGCCTGCGCAAGCTGACCTATGTCAACCAATTGGCCGTTTTTGGAATCGTGCTTGGCATCGTGCCGTTGGCGATCCTGGGGCTATTCTCCTCCATCCGGGCCTCCACCACCATTCAGAGCTATGTGGAGGTGGGCAACGCCCAAATTCTGAAGCACAGCCAATTAACCATCGAACAAAACCTGAAGGCGGTGGAAACCTCCGTTGCCGCATACTTGAATTCGTCGGGCTCCACCTATTCCTTTAATATTCCGATGAATCAGGACTATTTCGGCCCGTTGACGGAGCTGCAGACTAACATGCGGCAGCTTCAGGTATTTGAATTGGGCGTGCAGGACGTAACCCTGTATAACCGGGACTACAAATGGAAGATGAATAACAGCGGCATTGCCGCTTATGAGCCCGGCACGGAGGAGGTCCGGGGGCTGAAGGAGTTTCTGCTCTCCAATGCCAACTCCATGTGGACGTGGGATGAGAACCAGGTTCAATTTGTGAAGAAAAACCCATTGTTTTCAGCCGCCCCATCGTCACTGATTGTTGCGGAAATCCCCTTAAGCCATTTGAGCAAGCTGATGCTGCGGACCAACCCGTTGGGCAGCACTGCCATACTGGACAGGGAAGGGAAACTGCTAATGCACCAGGATGCAGGCTCTGTTAAGGCAATGCTGGCGGAGCCGGATATCCGGCAGCGGCTCACGCAGGATGTAAGCCAGGAGGGCCAAATCACCTTGGCGTATGACGGCCACGACTACGGCATAACCTTCATCCGTTCGGAATACAACGGCTGGATCTACTTGGCGGCGGCCGAGCTGGAGC
>JAEWAA010000624.1 GCA_023391955.1 Bacillota bacterium
GGATGGAGATGGGGGCCTCCCAGGAGTCGTTGCTCCGTGATGAGCCTGTTTTCGAGGAAAATGAGGAAGAGGAAGAGCTGGATGAAGCCGATGTGATGCTGATCGCGGCTCCCTCCGAGCTAGTGGATGAATATCTCACAGTGGTCAGGCAAAGCGGCTTACGCCCCAAAAGCATTGAAATCAAAGCCTTGTCCAGCTACAGGCTGCTGGAGGCAGCCGAGCCGGAGCTTCTGGAGCAAACCATCTTAACCTTGGATTTGAATATGGACGCCGCTGACATGAGTATTTTTCATGAGGGCCAGTTGAAAATAACCCGGAGTGTTCCTGTCCGTTTTCAAGAGGATCAGGATTCCCAGAATGGTATGCAGCAGCAGGAGCCTCATGTGGAATTGGCCCATGAATTGGAGCGTCTGATGAACTTTTACCGGTACACCCTGAATAACCGGACCCAGGAGTTTGCAGCTGTTGTCCTGACAGGAGAGATCCGGCAGCTTGCCCAAGTGTCGGAGTTTCTGTCGGAACGTCTGGGGATGCAGGTGATTACTCCGGACAGCGGGTGGCTGGAATCCGAGAAACCCCAGCTCCACAGCTGGGTGACCAGTCTGGCAATTCCCATCGGACTGGGCTTAAGGGGGAATCAAGGATGAAAGCCATAAACCTGATTCCCAAGCTTCCTTTTACCCAGCAATATCTTAAACCGCTGTTGACCGGAATTATTGCATTCAGTGTGCTTAGTTCCGCGCTTCTGGTTATCGGTTATGCCGAATCCTCCCATACCTCGGGCAAGAATGAACGGCTGCTCCAGGAAAAGCAGGCACAAGCCGGCATTCTCATGAAGGAACGTGTGGTGGACCAGCAAACCCTCCAATATCAATCCTTGAAGGACAAGGTGGATGGGCTGAAAGGGGAAATCCGTGACTGGCAGCCCGTTTTTCAGGGCATCACCGCTTCCTTGCCTACGGCGGCCCGGATTCTGTCCATGGAGACGGATAACACGGGGAAAATCAAGCTGCATCTGGATATGAAGGACTTGAAGGATGCTGCCCAATATATGCAGCTTTTGCAGCAGCTGGAGCTGTTTGCCCATGTGACAGTGAACAGTGTCCAGAAGAAGGAGCTGGCTTACCCGGTTGCCGTAACCATTGTTTCTACCGGAACTACCGAGGCTTCACCTTCTGCATCAGCGGCCACCGATAAAACGCAAACCATGACCTTTGAGCAATATGTGAATATGTTTCAAAAGCCTTCTACCTCCGCTGCCGATGCCACTGAGGCGGATGAGCTCCTCAACCAGCTGGATTGGATGATGAGCCAGAAGATCAGCAAGGAAATAAACGGCATTACACTGCCGGGCCGGACTCCCCAGCCTGTAGCAACCCCTTCCGCCTCCGGGCCGATTACCAGACAGGATGTGGAGGATGCCCAGAAGAAGCTGGATCAGATCACCAATGCCAAAGTGGCAGAGCCTTCGGCTCAAGCAGTAGCAGGCGCAACACCCGCTCCCAAGGTGCTTACCTTATATGACGTCGTGTTAGAGCTGACCTGCAAGCCTTTAACGAAGGAGAAGAAATAATGAGGAACAAGCGGAAAACCAAAAATAAAGCCCAGGTTCCTCAACAGCTCGATTTTTCTTTTTTGAAAAGACCTGAGATTCAGCTTGCCTTGGCAGGACTTCTCGGATTGCTTCTAATCATCTTCAGCTTTTCCGTGTTATATGTTCCCCAGTTGACGGAAGCCAGCCGGACTGCAGAGGAGCTGGAGGCGGCCAACCGGCGGGTGGAGCAATTAACCAAAGCGCCTGTTCCGGTCAAAATTCAGGAGGCAGATGTGGAGGCTCTGCTGAAGCAGGTGCCTCTTCGCGAGAATACCGCGTCCATTCTGAACTTGATGCAGAGCTTTTCGGAACAGGCTGGAACCAAGCTCAGCTATGTTACCTTCAAAGAAGTTACCGACAAGCAGGTACAATTGGAAACTCTGATCACGAAGGCTGCCGAAATCCAGCAAAACCAGCCATCCTCTGGTGTCACGGTGCAACCGTTGGGAACTCCCGCACCTGCTGGTCAGACCCAGCCCGTAGCAACAGAGCTGGCTTCGTTGACCTTTCAGGTGGAGGTAAGCGGAACCTACGGTCAAACCATGGATTTTCTCCATCAGCTGCAGCAGGGAAGCCGGTTGTTGGAGGTGGTGGACTGGAGCTTGAGCCAGACCTCCGTGTCTGCCGCTGCAGGGTCACCTTCTGCAACGCCGGCAGGCACTGCATCCTCACCGTCTCCCACAGCCACGCCAGGCCCTTCTTTGGGGTTTGTACAGGGGCCTATGCCGCTTGCACTAAAATGTACCGTCCGCAGCTTTGTTGCTGCCGCTTATCAGAATCAGCTGAAGGAGCCGCCCGGGCCGCAGGTATCACCCGGCACCCAGCGCACGGACCCCACCTGGTCGGATCAGATGCTGTACGAGCTGTTGGATAAGCAGCAGTAGGCCCGCTGGGATGGAGTTCAGTTTTGTGAGAGTAGGAGAGATAACCATGAAAAAAAAGCTTATGCTATTAACCATTGCGTTTGGTGTTTTGACATTCGGCGGAGTAGCCTGGGCGAACGGGCAATACCGTACCATTGAGGTGTTCTTCGAACGGATTCATGTGGCACTGAACGGGCAGGAATCCGAGCTGAGCAAGGACTCCATCATCTATGACGGGTCGGTGTATGTACCGCTGCGGAGTGTAGGGGAGATGCTGGATGCGGAGGTCAGTTGGGATAATGAGAACCGGACGGTGCATCTGGATTTCCTGAAGGACCGCAAGGGGGATGTGTATCAGGCCTCAACCCGCGGGATTTATCAATATATCGCTTTGGAGCATAACCGGCTGCTGGGTAAGATGATCCAATATTTCAAGACGGATGATATGGACGGCATGAAGGGAGTAATCGGAGAATACGAGCATCTGGAAGAGGTGGCGGAGAGCCTGCAGGATGAGAAAATGTCCGCCACATTGGATAAAATGCAGGCCGCCATTGAAATGGTCCGCAGCGGCTGGGCGGATAAGAATGTGCGGGATTATTCCTTGGCTTGGACTATCTTCTATACCAATGCGGATGTGCTCAATAAGGATTTGAAGGATAAAACCTCAGAGGAAGCGCAGCTTCAATTTGAAGTGAAGCAAGTTGGGAAGTAATCTGGGAACAAAAAAAGGTCCGGAGCTTATTCGGACCAGTTTTTTGTATATACAGTGGAATTATAGGTGTAAGACTCGATATCCTTGCCGCCGAACACCAGATTGACTTTAATTTCATGCTCCTGTCCGGGTTTTGTCACCGCAAAGGGCATAGCCGTTACGCCTCGGGCTAATTCCATCACCTGTTGGTTCCCGTTGTTCTGGGTGGTCATGGTGATCTTATTGCCTTCGTATTTAAAGCTGGTGTAGTCGGCAGGGGAATTGCTGAATTCCAGTGTATTGCCGTCTTTCACCTGAATGCTGCTAAAAGCCTTTTTCCTGACGGTAGCGGCAACCTGCTCGGTTACCAGCCGGGCTTGCTCCTGGACGGATTGTTTTTCGGTCAGGTGGTTAAAGCCGGTGATGGAGGAATAAATGGCTGCCGAGATAACCCCGACAATAATAGAGGCGATGGAGATGGCTACAAGCAGCTCGATCAGGGTAACCCCTTTTTGATTGGGAAAAATGGCTCTTCTCAATGGTATCATTCCTTGTTCACCTTGTTATACTCCAGGTAGCTTTCCAGCGTATATTCCGATTGGAACGTGGTTTCCGTAACATGCACCTTTACCTTGCGGAAATATTGGTTTAAGGGAAATGCCTTGCTTTCTACCGTCACGCTTTCTGCCACCGGATCTGCTGTCACTACGATGGTATAGGTGC
>JAEWAA010000656.1 GCA_023391955.1 Bacillota bacterium
GAGCAGCAGAGGGTTGCCATCGCAATTGCCTTGGCCAATGATCCCCGGCTGCTGCTGGCGGATGAGCCTACCGGTTCGGTGGATTCGAAGATGACCACCCAAATTCTGGATCTGTTCCGGCAATTGAACCGCGACCTGGGGCTGACCGTTGTCATCGTCACCCATGACCCGCTGTTGGCCCGTAAGGTGGACCGGGTGGTGGCCATCCGCGACGGAAAAACCTCCTCGGAGATCCTCCGGCGCAAATCCTACTCTGAGGAGCTGGAGGAGCTGGAAGCGGGGTATGCGGCAGAAGAGGAATCCCATGTGGAATATGCCGTTCTGGATAAGGCGGGAAGACTGCAAATCCCCTCCGGGTATCTGGAATCGCTGGGCTTAAGCAGCACCTCAGGAAATAAGGTCAGGGTTTCGGTAGAGGAAGGCAGGATTGTCCTCGAGCCTCCGGAATAGGCGATTTCCATAAAAGTGTCACGTTTAACCGGTTGTCAATTCTTCTAATACCTCTTATACTATACAAGTCGCGTTATGAATGAATATACAGAAGAGGTGCATATCGAAATGAAGAAATTGACAATTCTCCTGGCAGCGGTTATGATGCTGGCCATGCTGGCCGCTTGCGGCGAGAAAAACAAGGAATCGGACAAAACCCAAGGCGCTTCCGCTCCGGCAGCCGCTACTACAGCAGCTTCCACTGCTCCGGCATCCCCGGCTGCAGGCGCAGCTGACAAGCTTGCCGACATCAAGAAGGCCGGCACCATCATCATGGGTACCAGCGCCGATTACGCTCCTTATGAGTTCCACAAGAACATCGACGGCAAGGATACCATCGTAGGCTTCGATGTAGAAATCGCAAAGGCTATTGCAGCGGATCTGGGTGTGAAGCTGGAGATCAAGGATATCGGTTTTGACGGTCTGCTGCCTGCATTGAACGCCGGCAAGGTTGACTTCGTTATTTCCGGCATGACTCCTAATGAAGAACGTCTGAAGAGTGTGGACTTCTCCAAGATCTACTACACCGCTCAACAAGTGATCATGATCCGTGCGGACGACAAGGACAAATTCAAGTCCATGGATGATCTGAAGAAGGTTTCCGTCGGTGTACAAACCGCTTCCATCCAAGAAGATATCGCCAAGGAGCAGCTCCAAGGCGCCAAGATCAAGTCCATCGCCAAGATCACCGATCTGGCACTGGAATTGAAGAACAAGAAGATCGATGCCATCATTATGGAATCTCCCGTAGCCAACGGCTATGTGAACAAGAACAAGGATCTGGTCATCAGCAGCGTGAAGCCTAAGGCTGAGGAAGCCGGCTCCGCCATTGCCATCAAGAAGGGCAACGACACCCTGACTGCCGAAATCAACAAGTCCCTTGACAAAATGATCAAGGACAAGACCATTGACAAACTGGTGGATGAAGCTTTCCAATTGTCTGAGAAATAATGCAATTGCATGGCAACGGGGGAAAACGGCGGCTGTTGTTCCGCTGTTTTCCCCTTCGGCATGCCACCAGGGAGGATATGGAGGGATAAGATGAACACTGCATTTCTGGCAATGGATTTTTCTTTTATGAACGAATATGGAAGCTATTATCTGACCGGTGCCTGGACCACCATTAAGCTGGCCTTTTTCACTGTCATTTGCGGCGGTATCCTGGGGATGTTTATTGCCCTGATGCGTTTGTCCGCCAACCGGTTTATCCGTTTTTTGGCATCCGCTTACATCGAAATCATCCGCGGCACCCCGCTTCTGGTGCAGCTGCTTATCGTATATTACAGCCTTCCCAACGGTGTGGAATGGCTCTTGGTTAAGGCAGGTCTTCCCGGCGATGCTCTGGCCCTGCCGGATTTTGCGTATTGCGTCATTGCATTAACCATCAACAGCGCCGCTTATGTGGCGGAGATTTTCCGTGCGGGCATTCAAGCGGTGGACAAGGGCCAGATGGAAGCGGCCCGCTCCTTGGGGATGCCTAAACGAATGGCTATGACCCATATCATTCTGCCGCAGGCCATCCGCAATATTCTGCCGGCTTTGGGCAATGAGTTTGTCGTGATTATTAAGGAATCGTCACAGGTTATGGTTATCGGTATGGCCGAGCTGATGTACAGCGCCAACCTGATCCGCGGCGCTACTTATCTCTCCATGGAGCCTCTCCTGGTAGCCGCCGTTATCTACTTTACCCTGACCTTCCCGCTCTCCAAGATCCTCAGTCTGGTTGAAAGGAGGATGACCGCCCAATGATTAAGGTCAATCAGCTGCACAAAAGCTTCGGCAAGAACCATGTGCTCAATGATGTGAACATCCATATCGCCAAAGGCGAGGTTGTGGTGGTCATCGGCCCTTCAGGCTCGGGCAAAAGTACCTTTTTGCGCTGCCTGAACCTCCTGGAGGTGCCGTCAAGCGGCGAGGTTGTGTTTGAAGGCGTAAATATCACTGACAAGAAGACAGATATCAATGTCCTGCGGCAGAAGATGGGGATGGTATTTCAGCAGTTCAATTTGTTCCCGCATCTGACTGTTCTGAAGAATATCACCATGGCCCCGCGGAAGCTGAAGGGAATGAACCAGCAGGATGCGGATAAGCTGGCCATGGAGCTGCTTAAGACTGTCGGCCTGGAGGATAAGGCCAACAGCTACCCGGCTCAGCTCTCCGGCGGCCAGAAGCAGCGGATTGCCATCGCCCGGGCTTTGGCTATGCAGCCTGATGTGCTTTTGTTCGATGAACCCACCTCAGCCCTTGATCCGGAAATGGTCGGTGAGGTATTGGATGTAATGAAACGCCTTGCCGCGGAAGGGATGACCATGGTGGTGGTAACCCACGAAATGGGCTTTGCCCGCGAGGTGGGAAGCCGTCTTATCTTTATGGATAAAGGAACCATCGCCGAGGAGGGTTTGCCTGCTGAGATTTTTGCAGAGCCCAAACATCCCCGTACCCGGGAATTCCTCAGCAAGGTGCTGTAATTCCATTGATGAAGCCCGTCCCGGGATGGACGGGCTTTTCCGTCTCTGGACAGCCGGAGTCTGCTTCTTCAGAGAGTTGAAATTGCCTGCCGCATCTATCATAATTATATATACAACAAATATGTATGGGGTGATGGCTTGAGGATCGGTATTGTTTCGGATACCCACCTGTCGGACCGCAGGGAAATCCGGCTTCCGGGGGAACTGCTGAAGGGATTGTCGGGCGTGGACCTGATCCTCCATGCGGGAGACTGGGTTTCGCCCAGGGTAGCGGAGGAGCTGGAGAAGCTGGCTCCGGTTGAAGGGATAGCCGGAAACAATGACGGAACGGACATTATTAACCGCTTCGGCTACAAGAAGATCGTGGAGGCTGCGGGTATCCGCATCGGGCTTATTCACGGTGACGGGTACGGCAAAACTACGGAACGCCGCGCCTTTGACGCATTTGAAGGGCAGGATGTCCAGGCGATTGTCTTCGGCCATTCCCATGTTCCTTATCTGGAGCACAAAGCAGGCATTCTTTTGTTTAATCCCGGTTCACCTACGGACAAGCGCCGCCAGCCTCTCTATTCCTACGGGATTATGGACATTGGGGAAGGCGGGATAACGGCAGAGCATTATTATTACGCATCCCGGGATTAATTTGCCGTATTCCCGTATTTTTCGACAAATTCCTTCTATTTTCACCGATTTTCCGTTATACTAAAGCTATTCCTTGCATCTTTCGTAGAAATGAGTGAATACATGGCCATTAAGATATTTACCGACGGAAGCTCAGATTTGCCTAAACGCATTCTGGAGCAATTGGGCATCGTACAGATCCCCTTGCCGGTTCATTTTGAAGATGAGCATTTCGATTCTGACATGGATTTGGAGCTCTTTTACAATAAACTCGGTTCCGCTAGTGTGCTTCCCAAAACCTGCAGTCCATCGCCTAGTACCTTCTTCAACAAATTTATGAGCGTGGACGCTAATGAGCAGATTCTTTGCATTGCGTTGTCCTCGGGACTTAGCAGCACCTATCATCACGCCGTGATGGGCAAAACAATGGTGGAGGAGGAGCATCCCCAGCGTCTTCCTATTGAGGTGCTGGACAGCAAGAATGCTTCTTTGGGCTTGGGGGTTCTGGTTTATAAGGCGGCGCGTTTGGCAAAGGAAGGGCACAGCATGCATGATCTGGTGCAGACCATGAAGCGGAGCATCTCCGAGGTGAAGAATTATTTTGTGCTGGATACCCTGGAGAATGTAATTAAGGGCGGAAGGTTGGACCGGGTTCGCGGCGCCATTGCTTCCGTTCTGAATATCAAGCTCCTGATGTGTGCCAGCGAAGAAGGCACTCTGGAAGTGCTGGAAAAGGTCCGCGGCACCCAAAACGCCATCAAGAAAATGATTGACCGGATCGGCGAAGCCGGACATGATTTCGAGAAGAAAGTGCTTGCCATCGGCCACAGCAACTGCGAGGAGCGGGCCCATGAAGTGATGGAGATGATCCTGAAGCGCTATCCCTTCAAAGAGGTTATTGTGACGGAGATGGGGCCTGTTATCGGCACCTATGCAGGCAAGGGCGGTATTTTGGTCTCTTACGCATAAATTCATCCCCTGATAAAAGCAAAAAAGCGTTCGGCGGAAGGTCCCGCTGCACGCTTTTTATTTTTGTTACTTTTTGGCCGGCGGGATACGGGTCCGGGATACCTGCTCCAGGAAGGACAGCGTTTTCTGGAGGTACTCCCGCTTGTTCACGCTGTAAATCAGCTCATGATGTCCTTTAGGCAGAAGCCAGAGCTTGGACAGGGGCTGCTGGGCAATCTGATTATCCATAATGATCTGCGCCTGTTCATAGGGGGCTTTTTCGTCCAGCATGCCATGGATCATGAACATGGGAATTTTATAGGTGTTCTGCAGGATTTTTTCGTAGGGAATCTGGTTCATATTCACTCCGTTCATCACCGGGAAGAACATCCGGATCAGGGACAGGGAAGGGAAACGGGGCAAATCGGCATGCTGCCTGATATTGTGGTAGAGCGTATCAGGCGACAGGATGAAGGCACTGTCCAGGATCATGCCGGTAATGTCCTCGCTTTGCAGCGCGGCGCCCAGTGCGGTTCCGGCCCCCATGGAGAAGCCCCAGATGAAAATTTGCTTGGCGTTCTTCTGCTTGATGAAATCAATGGCACCCAGCAGTTCGAAGGTCTCCTGAACGCCGCCGGTGACGACCTGCTCCGGGTGGACGAAGCCGTAATCGAACATCAGGACATTGAAATTCTGCATATGGGCAGCCTTGGCCAAATCATACATGGGCACCCAGCTTTCCTCCCGATTGGCGCCGTACCCATGTGAGAAGATTACAGTGCGTGTGGCTCCTTCCGCAGGCAGGTACCAGCCGTCCAGCTTGGAGGTCTGATTGATGCTGGGGAAGGTAACTTCTTCGTACGGGACACCGATAGCTTCAAGCGGATTGGAGGAGAGCGGAGCAATGATCGGCCGGGCGAGGAGCCAGGCGATATAGGCATGGAAGGCAACCGTCAAGGCGAGCACCGATGCCGTCAGCGACAGGAGGAGAGCCAGCCAGAACCGGGGACGGGCAAGGATGCTCCGTTTCTTTATGGGAACGCTTACAATACCTCTTGCTGTGTGAACGGATGACATGACCCTCATATGAGTTCCCTCCCTTAGCTGTCTGGAATAACCTGGTCGTCCGGGACTTTGGTTACCTATATTTATAGTATGAATCCGAAGGTCTAACTGCGTCAATCTCCGTCGCAAAATGTAAACACGCTGTAATCTGTCTGTAATGAAGGAGTGGCGGAACTGCGTCTAAATCTTGGGAAAATGGCGTCTTCCATATGGACTCTCCTTGTATGCAGGTGCTATAATGTTCAGGATATCTTGGGCATTTGCCTACGGGAAGGCGGAAGAGACAATGGGCAAGGAAATGATGCGCGTCGTAAGCCAGCGGCAGTTGGCGCGCCATGTATACGAGCTGGTGCTGGAGGGCGGACTGGCCCGGAATATGGCCGAGCCCGGACGGTTCGTACACGTGAAGGCGGAGATCGGCAATGATCCTCTCCTGCGGCGGCCGATCAGCATCTGCGAAGCGGATGTGGAGAATGGCCGGTTTACCATGATTTACAGGGCGGAAGGGAAGGGAACACTGCAGCTGGCGGCCAAACAAGCCGGACAGGCTGTAGATATTGTAGGCCCGCTGGGCCATGGGTTTCCTGTTGATGAGGCCAATCCCGGCGATACGGCCCTTTTGGTAGGGGGCGGAATCGGCGTGCCGCCGCTTTATTATCTGTCCAAGCAGCTTCTGGCCAAAGGAGTGCGGGTCATTCATGTGCTGGGCTTTGCGTCTGCGGCGGATGTATTTTATAAGGAAGAGTTCGAGGCACTGGGCGAAACCTATCTGGCGACAGCTGACGGAAGCGCCGGAGAACAAGGCTTTGTGACAGATGTGATCCTCCGTCATGGCTTGTCCTTCCAGGTGCTTTATGCCTGCGGACCTACTCCCATGCTGAAGGCACTGGATACGGCCTACCGGGACCACAAAGGCTTCCTGTCGCTGGAGGAACGTATGGGCTGCGGCATCGGCGCATGCTATGCCTGCGTCTGCAAGGTGCAGGGGGACGAAACCGGCACGAAATATCATAAAATCTGCAGCGACGGACCTGTCTTTCCCATCGGGGAGGTGGTCTTGTGAGCGTGATGGCCAATCTTGAAGCAGCAACCGATCCTCGGCTGGCCGTGGAACTGCCCGGGTTAAAGCTAAAGAATCCGATCATTCCCGCCTCGGGCTGCTTCGGCTTCGGGAAGGAATTCGCGGACTATTTCGATCTGAATCTGCTGGGCTCCATCGCCATTAAGGCGGCTACAGGCGAGCCCCGATACGGCAACCCTACCCCCCGGGTAGCGGAAACTCCGGCGGGCATGCTGAATGCCATCGGCCTGCAAAATCCGGGTGTGGACGGGATTCTGCGGAATGAGCTGGCGTGGCTGGAGCAATTTGACCTGCCGATTATTGCCAATGTAGCAGGCTCCACAACCGAGGAATATGTAGAGGTGGCGCAGAAGATTTCCGGCGCTCCGAATGTGAAGGCGATTGAGCTGAACATTTCCTGTCCCAATGTGAAGTGCGGCGGCATTGCCTTCGGCACCGTTCCGGAGACAGCCGCTGAGCTGACCCGCAAGGTGAAGGCGGCCTCCTCCGTTCCTGTGTATGTGAAGCTGTCTCCCAATGTAACCGACATTGTGGAAATGGCCAAGGCCGTGGAGCAGGCAGGGGCTGACGGCATTACCATGATCAACACGCTTCTGGGCATGCGGATCGATTTCAAAACCGGCAAACCGGTGCTGGCCAACAAAACAGGAGGGTTATCCGGCCCTGCAGTTAAACCGGTGGCCATCCGGATGGTCTATCAGGTCAGCCAGGCAGTGAACATCCCCATCATCGGCATGGGAGGCATTATGAGTGCGGAGGACGTTATCGAATTCTACATGGCCGGTGCTGATGCCGTTATGGTTGGGACCGCCAATTTCGTAGACCCTTACGCCTGCCCCACCATTATCGGCGGTTTGGCCGAATGGCTGGATAAACTCCGTGTAGGCCATATTTCGGAACTGACCGACCGGAGCTGGAAATCGTAAGATATCATGATCCCATAAGCCGCAGATGTCCGAGGCCAAATGGCTCTCAGGATAATCTGCGGTTTTTTGCGCAGATGAAGCATGCTGTCATCCATCCCAGGGGCCACGGGACAGGTGACCATACCACCTGTTAGGTGAACGCATACTATGAACCAGGCGGTAGGTCACACTTGAAATGGAGGCAGCATCCATGAGTTTATTGTCAAGGAAATACCCTTGGAGCAAATGGCAAAAGCATCTAGTGCTGGCCCGCGACCCTGCTCTACGGGAGTTTTTGCCTGACACGGCAGTATTGAAGGAAGAGACTCTGCTTGATTTTTTAAGCCGCTATCCTGTTGTTTTCGTGAAGCCCAGCTGTGGCGGAGGAGGCAGGGGAGTGGTCAAGATATCGGTTTTAGAGGAAGGGCAAACGGAAATCCAGACAACCGAAACCCGTACGGTCGCGGAGCTCCCGCAGGTGTACCGTACAGTCAAGGGATATCTTGGGCCGAAGGAATATATCGTGCAGCAGGGGGTATCCCTGATCCGGATCGATAACAGACCCATCGATTTCCGGACTTTACTGCTCCGGCCGGGCAAAACCTGGCGTTATATGGGTGTAATGGGGAAGCTGGCGGTCCGGGATCAAATTGTAACCAACCACTGCCGCGGGGGCAGCTCGCTTACGTTTTCCGGAGCCTTGAAGGAGAGTAAGGAATTGCAGGAGGAGGACATTCAGGAGCTGGAGAAGCGGCTGGAGCAGCTATCCCAGCAAATTGCTTCAGCTATGCAGAGGAGATTTCCCCTGGTCGCCGAATTGGGGCTGGATATCGGCATCGACGAGAACCTGAAGCTGTGGCTCATCGAAGCCAATACCCGCCCGCAATACAAGCTGTTCCGCGACCATGAGGACCCGATGCTTTATAACCGCATCGGCGCAATCATCAAGACTGTCCGTCTGCCTCTTTCTTGACGGAGGCCCGGAAGCTTTGGCGGATGCTGTCCGAGAGACCGGGAACCGTCAATACGTCATAGGCGGTGGCGGCAAGGGCTTTGGCGCCGAACAGCATCCCTTCCAGGGCTCTGTCCTCCAAAGCAAGATCGCGGAATTCCACGGTATGCAGCAGGTGCTTCTCATCAATGACCTTCACATAAGGATGGATAGCAGGGCAGCGGCGGGAGACATTCCCCAAATCCAGGGAGCCGTGATCCTTGCCGGTTTCGATTGCTCCGGGATCGATGCCCAATGCGGTGAGATTCCTTGTGTAGGTCTCGGACAGCTCTTTGTTGGTCAACAGCTCATCATACGAAAATTCATAATTGGTCACCTTGAGCTTGGCTCCCGTCTGGAGGGCGGCTCCTTCGGCGCACCGGATGACCTTGCGCACGGTTTCGTCGGTATAGGGGCGGTTCCCTGACCGGACATAAAATTGGGCGACGGCATATTCAGGAATGATGTTTGGCGCCGTTCCGCCTTCCGTGATGATGCCGTGAATACGGACATGGCTCTCCAGCTGCTGACGCAGGGCATTGATGGAGTTGAACAACAGAAGAACGGCATCCAAAGCATTGATGCCCTCGTAAGGGTTAGCGGCGGCATGGGCGGTTTTGCCGAAATATTCGAATTGCACCGCATCCATGGCCAAGGAGGTGCCGGAATGCTCATAGGTGTGGTACGGATGGGCCATCAGTGCAGCGTCCACATCATCGAACAATCCGGCCTTGGACATGGGCACCTTGGCCCCTTTGGTTTCCTCGGCGGGGGTGCCGTACACCCGGATTTCCCCGCCGGTTTCATCAATAACCGTTTTGAGCCCGGCAGCGGCCGCGATGGCCATAGTACAGATCAGATGGTGGCCGCAGGCATGGCCGATATCGGGCAGGGCATCGTATTC